>JAAYRB010000196.1 GCA_012519005.1 Clostridia bacterium | reverse complement strand
CCAGGGTTTTTCAGTGGTTTCGGACCGTCCCCCTGTGTTCCTCGGTACACAAAAGGACCGTCCCCCTGTGTTGGTATGTTATTTCTCGTATTGTTTAAAGAGATTCGACTTCTTTGTTTACTTGGAAATCGCCTGGTTCGACGAAAAACGACATGATACAACCTATAACTACTGCCCAAAAAGGTGCCCCTATTTGGAATATGCTAACACCTGAGATAGCAATTATCAGACTGAAGAAGGTGCCAACCCTGAATTTTTTAGTGGCAAACGCCGTCTCCAGTGCACCGGAGATAATGCTCAGCATTACCAGCCCTATTACCAAAGAAATCAGGGGCGCAGGCAATAGATCTAACAAAGACATTACGACTGCTGCAAATGTACCAAAGAGTATAAGCACCACATTACAAAATACTGCCGAAACATATCTTTTTTCGACCGGGCCTCCCTCCTCGCTGGCTGCAACCGCCGTTAACGGGCCGGCAATGTTTCCATTATGGCCCCCAAACAAGGAGGCAACCACACCGCCAATCCCACTAATGATGGTCATCGCATTAATCGGCGGCTTAAAGCCCAGCCCCTTCAAAATAGCAATAGCCTGCATATTTTCTGCCCCGATAACTAAAATTGCCAGTGGTATTGATACCGAAAAAAAGGCACCAAGGCTAAATTCAGGCATGCAAAACAAAGGGGTGGTAGGAGAAAAATTAAACGCACCTATAGGTTGGTACATCTTCATAAATCCCGCGGCTACAGCACCGAAAATAAAGGTGCCTAAAACAGCAGGGATTTTGGGAAATACTCTTCTAAAAAACACGTACCCCAGCAAACCAATCACAATCAACAAATGGTTGTCGTTGAAGGCATCCACAATACCCATGCCCCATTTGAAAAGCACTCCCGCCACCATAGCCATGAGTATAGGCATTGGAATATATGACACTGCCCGCTTGATCCAACCGGTCAGTCCCAAAATCAAAACCAAAATGCCTGCTATGAGCGCCGCCCCAAAAACTTGGTTAATATTGTAAAACTCGAAAGCCCCTACAGCAACAAACATACCCGGAATGGAATATGCACCTGCTATAGGATTTTTGTAATACAACGACAAAATTATCCCAATGATGGGGCCGACAACATGTATCGCAATCACCCAAGCCTGTACCTGCTCCGGAGATATACCGGTAGAACTTATAACCTCAATTGTAACAGCAAACAAACCCAAAGACATTAAAAATGGGGGTATCAGCCCGGTAGACACGTTAGAAATATTTAAATCCCTAAAAAAATCTCTAATACCCGATGCCAGACCAGTACCTTTTTCTATCAATTAGCTTCCTCCTTTTCCTTGGGCACCTCATATAAGTTAGGATTGGAACAGTGATCCTGATCCCTGCTCCTTTGATTCTTCTTCATCTTCTGCAGCTTTTAAGTTCATATCTGTAACTTTTTCCAAAATATCTCCTAACATTATTTTTGGTTGGTCTTTGGAAACCTTGCCTGATTTGGAAAGCATCCTGGAAACATCCTCCAAGCCAGTTTCCGAAAGCCTTGTTTCCGTTAACAAACCGTAGTTGTCACATCCCCTCCAAGCATAGTACTCATCCAACATGCTCGGGTGATAAAGCGGCACAGTCAGTCCTTTGGGCTCATCAACGGTAGGTTCTTTTAAAAACCTGTCGGGTAGGGTATCGTGTTCCCTGGTATATCCTTCACGGGTGTTGAATGCCCTGCTGAGCAGGCATATCCTTTCCCCGGCCTCAAAAATTTCCTGTCGGCTGATCTCTTCCCCGGCAACAGCACTAAAAATCCGGCTTAACAAATCAAGCGGCATTGGGTTCGGCTCCACATTATAGTAGCCGATAAAAATACACATCCCCAGGCTGTCCATTATTGCTTTATAGTTTTCACTCCACCAGATCAGTCTTCCTTTACCAACAGGAAGGTGAACATCCGCCATATCAGCATCGCCAAACAGGTGCCCTACTAAATCCCTTCTTCTGTCACCCGTCAAGGGGCAAAAATGCCCATGCAAATCCGCACCCCTTATGGCTACTGCATGTCCCAGACCCCAGGAAAAATCTGTACGGATATCGCGCCCGGCCATACCTGCGCCTTTATTCCCCATGGCATATTTTTTGGCCTCGCCTCCTATTTCATCCGCTGCCCCTACAACCCCCTTGGCCAACACCGAACCAAAGCCTTGCCTGTTTGCCATTAACCTAATTAACAGCCTGATGGTCTCATAATCCCCCCATTTGACTTCTATCCCACCTGTATCGGCAGTGCTCAAAATACCTTTTTCAAAGCACTCCATAGCCCAGGCAATGGTTGCGCCGACTTCTTTGGAATCAATGCCGTACTGATTAGTTAACCCCTGCAATTCACATATTTGTTCATAATCAAATACCCCGATCAGCGGGCCGAGGCCGTCCAGGGCTCCCCATTCTATTTTGGATTTTTCACCTTTTCCTTCCGGAGAATTTATTCTATAAGTTTGTATACAACCGCCTATTGGGCACAAATGGCATGATTCCCGCTTTTCCCGAATAGGGGTAAAATTACTGGCCCGATAGACTTCTAAGCCCCGTTGGGAGTTATTGAACTTGTAATTATACTCTGCCAAGGCACCCAATAAATAATTGTTTTCCACAAGGTTAAGGGTTCCGTTTTCATGCCAGAGGTGAGCCCTCTTTGATTTCCTGACGCTCTCTCTTACTATTTTGGCAACATCCCTGGCGCTGCCTCTTCTCCCTTTTTTCTTTCTACTGACAATCGCCTTCAGGTTTTTTGTACCCGCAACGTAACCAACTCCACCTTTGGCGGAAACATGATGGCCCTCCATTATAAAGGAGGAAAAGCCCAGCCCGTTCTCTCCACCGGGACCGATGCAGCCTACTATAACATCCTTCCCCAGCTTTTCCTGCAACAACTTATTGGTTTCCCCGGTAAATTTACCCCAAAGATCCCTTGCGTCTTTAATTTGGATCTTCCCCTCATCAATCAACAGGTACACTGGATGTTCAGCCCGTCCTTTAATTAACAAACAATCAATTCCGTTCATACGAAGTGAATGGGCAAAATTACCTCCAGCATGGGAAAAAGACATATTGTTGTTGGGTGATTTGGTGACAAAAGAGATCCTGCTCGCCATTGGGATCCCCCAGCCCACTGCCCGGCCGGGAGTAACAAGCAAAATATTGTCCGGAGAAGACGGATCAACCCCAGGTTCCAAATATTTAAACAAAGGGTATCCTGCCAATCCTCTGCCTCCAATAAAAAGATTGGCCTCAGAAATCACTTCTTCACTGACTTCACCTGTATTTAGATCTACTTTAGTGACGGTTATTTCTGATATCAAGTCTTCGCCTCCTAGTCTGATTGTGAAAAAGCTTCTACATGTATATTTCCCGCTAACAAGCTTTTAAGGCTGCCTACTATCACCCCTTCCCTAATCAGATTTTGTTATGCAAAAGTTTACAACATTACATCTTGCAGCAGTCCATTTTTAGCCAGCCGCACCTAAAAGATTATGCAATTCATAATCATGTTATGTAATGTAT
>JAAYRB010000195.1 GCA_012519005.1 Clostridia bacterium | reverse complement strand
TATAATTCCTTCCTTCATTCATTTCTGGGATGCTTTGTTACTCCCTTAATATATAAAACCCCGCTTCGGCGGGGTTTTATATATCTTATATGTGTCAGACAGTTAACCTATGGGGCTGTCATTACCCTATCTTTTTAATCTCCTATTTCTTTACCTATCTGGTAGGCCTTGCCCACCCTTTCCCCTATACCATAGTAAGTACCGAATCCTGTTTCATAAACCAGAGGTTGTAGTTTTTCCATATTTGGGTTATCCCTCTCACCCAGAACATCTTCAACAGCCTTTACATCCAGTATTTCCCCCGTGAATTGAGTGTGTATCCCCAGCTCAAGCTTATGTACCAGCTTACATTCTAAAATCAGCGGGAACTCCTCAACATAGGGTGCATCAACCAAGTCGCTCTTGACAGGCGTAAGACCCGTCACCTCAAATTTATCCACATTTTTACCTGATGCCATTCCCACATAATCCACTTCCTTGGCGAATTTCTCCGAAGGAATATTGACAGTGAAGGCCTCCCTTTCCATTATGCTGTGGAAGGAATATGTGGCCCCCCTCAAGGAAATGGAAACACAGGGGGGTGATGAGCAGCTAATCCCTCCCCAGGCAACAGTGGCCATGTTGGCTTTGCCCTCCCCATCATAGGTGCCCACTATTAAAACCGGTGTGGGGTACAATAATGTTTTGGCACCCAAACTTTTTTTCATCCAAGTAAACCCCCTTGTTTGATGTTTTCGTAGTAATGAATGCAGTGTCCTACAATATCTTACCATTATAGAGAAAATAAAGCTACCGCCACCTTTATTTGCGGATAGAGATAAAATATAGGTGTACCTATTCTATGCAAATACAGGAATGTATATGGCGGCCCGATATCAAAAAGGCAAGATGGCAAAAATCATGATTAAAACCCCGCATCGGCGGCGCCCATTTGTCAATCCTAAAAGGGGCAGCGAAGATACGCATCAGCTGGTCATTACATGTCTATAATCTCCGAAATAAATATGGTGGGCTCCTCCATAAGGCTGACAACCTTGGTAGATTTGTTTTGCTTAACAGCCACAAAGGGGCGGGAGGGGTAATTGCGAAGAAAGTTGATCACCTTTCCCACTTCCCCAGTATTTAAACGCACCGTGGATCCCAAGGGGTACATACAAATACCATGCAAAAAAGTGGAGACTAACCGGCTGTCCAGCTTATTAGCCGAGCTGTTGGCAACCAGGATTTCCATCCCCTCATGGGGCAGCATTTTGGGTCGGTAGGCCCTATCAGTGGTGACAGCATCATAGACGTCGGAAACTGCAACGATCTTGGCCAAATAATTTATTTCATCCCCGGCTAATCCCAAGGGATATCCGGATCCATCACAGTATTCATGGTGTTGGAGCACGATATCCTTAACTTCCTCCTTAACATTTGCCTGGGACAGCAGGTCATAACCCACCAATGGATGCCTCTTAATCATTATATACTCATCGGGAGTTAGGCCGCCGGGCTTACGAAGGATATTAAGAGGTATCCCCAATTTACCTATATCATGCAGCACCGCCCCGGTACCCAGGATGTTCAGATCACCCTTCCCCAGATCGAGCTTTGAACCCATGTACAGGGAATAGATGCAGACATTCACACAATGGCTTACTGAATAGCTGTCAGCATTATTGAGGCGGGCCAGCTGCATGAGAACATGGGATTCCTTGTTCAAATAGGATGCCACATTTCTCACTGTTCCCCTCACCAATCTCATATCCACAGGAGTCTTTTCGGCAAAACTTTCAAATATTTTATCCATGGTAGTTACTGCGTTATTGTAGAGTTCCTTTGCCGGATGTTTGCTAAATTCCGGTGTTTCTATATATATACCCCCGGGGTTGATTTCCCTTAGCCGCTGAATATGGCTGTCTTTTATGACCACCCCGGCATTAAGAAGTATCTTATAGGATACCTGGCACCTTATAGGTAGGGCAAGACGCATTCCCGGCTTGAGCCCTTCCACTGCGACATTTCTCAAATGTGATCCTCCAAATCTGTTTATTTGCATATATTGTAGCATGTTAAGGAGAACAGTGAATAAAAAAAGGTAATCCCCTAAAAATATGTCTAAAATATTGTTATTTCTCCATAGGGATATGACAAGGTATCGGCGTTCTTTTGTTGAAAATACTGAGTATGACCTGCCTATCTTTGATTTAGCACTATATACTGAAATGGGGGCTTGGAGTTGGGCAAAATAGTGAGAAATATCTGGCTGTTGATTATCCTGCTGTTGGCGGGAAGTATATTGGGTACATTATTGGGCCAGGCACTCCATGGGTATCTTCCCTTGATGAGATATGGACAGACCATCGGCCTTGAACCCACAACTTTGGATCTATCCGTTTTGACCCTGACTTTCGGGGCAACCCTGAAACTTAATATTGCAAGCATTGTAGGGTTTTTCATAGCCCTATTCATATATTCGAGGATGTAAACAGAATCAAATGAGAAGTTACCGCTCCATCACTAAACAGCGCGGCATTAAAAAAAGGGCACTCGCCTTTTGCGAGATGCCCTTTTATACTGCCCACCTAAAATATTATATCCAATATTTTGGGTAGCTGCGGCGTGGTGAAATATTGTTAGTTATAAGACCAATAATAACTAGAATCACCGCACCTACGAAAACCGGTGCAAAAATAAACATTGGTGCCTGCTGATTCCATACCCCTATGAGTGCCGTAGCCCCTGCCGGCGGGTGGGTGGTTTTGGTTATTAACATGATCAATATACCCAAGGAACAGCCAAGAGCCGCAGACCACCAAGTTAACCCAAAAATGGAGTAGATAACCACGCCGGTGGTTGCTGCAATTGTATGCCCAAGGATTACATTCCTGGGCTGTGATAGAGGAGCCTCTGGAACACCGTAAATCAAAACGGCAGAGGCACCGAAAGAAGCCACTAGAAGCGGTACATCAAAATAAAGAGTTAAGAATGCCACGGTGCTGATACCTAAAAATGCACCCAACCAAGATACAAAAAGGTCGAAACCGCAGAGTCCCGGCAAGGGGAAATCCCTGGGCTTACATTTTATTTTTTTAAAATACCCCTCCCATGTAAAATGAGGCGTCTCTTCTTTGAGCTTTTCAGCTTCTGAACCTGCCTTACTCAATTTTTACTCCTCCTTTCTTACATTTAATCTTACTTATTACATAAGGGTTCTCTGCCATATGAGTATTTCCTCCTGTTTTATTATATCACCATGTTTTTCAACTGAGAAAAACGGAAGTTTATGGGATGGTACATGCATGGCATTTGACATCCCGGTATACTTCACCCTTTTTCGTTGACAACCCTCTTGTCGAAGTGGTATTTTAGGATCAGTGGTAGAACCATTAGTTGATTATATGATTTGTTTGATCAATAAGGCTTTGAAATGGCCAATTGGTTTATGATCAATATTCATTGGCCGAACCATTTTCTCAGGAGGTGAGTGATAACGAAAAGGGCCGGTGAATATGGTAAATATAAACATATCATGATCCATAATGAAAGGAGTGTTCTATCTTGCCTGATTTGTCTGTGGGAACAAGCCCCGAAGTGGAGTCACAAAGGGAATATCGTGGTCCTTCTGTTGTAGGTTTCGCTTTGACTATTTTGATCGCCCTGGGGTTGTACTTTGCCATGACCCATCTACCGAAGCTGAACTTAGATTTCCTTTCTTACAGCGTAGTAGCAGAAAATGCACCCCATAACATGTTCTATAGGATGATATGGTTTGTGCAGGACTTCACAAATGCCCAGTTTTTCGCTAGTTTCTTTGCGGGTATAGGCCTGCTGTTGGGTGCAGTTGTTGCATACTATTTCAGCATCAAACGTTCCTCCAGGGGCGGTTTCACCATTTCCTACGTTGTGGGAATTTGGCCCTGGGTATTCGCAGCCCAACTGCTCGGTCTAATAATTTCAGTCTTTATTTGTAATTACGTCAATCTGTTAGTAGTAACTGATCTGGGTTGGATACCTACATTCATACCTTTTGTTAGTATTCCAGTCATTGTGGTCCTGGTCTACGGCCCCAACTGGAAAAGTGTCTTCACCGGTGCGGTATTGGGCGGTATCTCCGGTACACCTATCGGTGTAGGTATCATCTACTATCTACTGGACCCCTTCAATCTCCCTGCCGTTGTAGCTAACACCTTTACAATGTCTATAACGGGTATTATCGCATTGGAAGTATGCCGTACCCTGCCGTGGATGAAGAAACCAGAGCCAGAAACATGGTTGACTCCTCCGGAGCCGCAGGATGCGGGCTTTAAACCCAACGCCCAAGACACCAGTACAGCTTCTTGGTTCATGAGAAGGGTTCTGGCCGATTTTTCCGAACCCCAGTTCTGGGGCAATGAGTGGGCATCGGGTCTGATGATTTTGGGATTGCTTCTGGACTTCTTCATCAACCCTGAAAGTGTTTTCTATGGTAACGGTACTCTACCGCTGATGTTGGCCTGTGCCATCTTGAGTTCTGCAGTGGGGGTATTTCTCTACCACAGAAAATGGACGGATGCACCTTTCTATCCCACATTTGTACCTGTGGTATCCGTGGCCCCGGGTATTGTTGCCCTCACCGGCGGGGATGTGTTCTTGAGTGTCCTTGCCGCAATTATTGGTGGAATCATCGGCGGGCCCTTTGCTGATGCTATCAATAGGCATATCCCTGAGGGTTGGCACCCATTGATCGGTAATACCATGTCAATGTCCATATGCACCCTGTTCATCGCCTTCATAATCAAGGCGCTGCCCATGGGTATGGGTTTCTAGGTTCCCTAAACAATGGGAGCAGAAATTTTATACAAACTCAAAAATGCTGATCAAAACCACTCCTGCAGGGGGTGATATTAAAAAAATACTAAAAGCTAAACTTTATGGGGGTTAAAAATATATCTAAGAGGAGGAATCGTTGTGAAGACGCATGTCCTTAAAGCAACACCGGAAAATGTAATCTGGGGACACTATGATAATGAAAGGGAACCGGTTGTAAAGGTAAAATCTGGAGAGGCTGTACTTGTTGAGGTTGTTACCCACCACGCCGGCGATGCACCGGATTATATGATGGATGATGAAATTAAGGAACTTTACGAGGCAATACCTGAGGAAGATAGGGGCCCCGGCTGCCACCCTGTAACCGGTCCCATATATGTTGAGGGAGTAGAGCCCGGCGATGTAATCGAATGCCGCGTGCTTGATATGCGCGTACGCCCCACAACACCCTATGGAATCAACTTCCAGGCCAACTGGGGACTGCTGTATGATGACCTGGGCAAGGAAGAGCATGTAACCCTTTACAAAGTAGATGAAAAGACCGCCACAGCGGAAGCAGTATTCACATACAAATATCCCATATTCCTTGGAACAAAATCAGGCATTATTACACCTCCGGAAAGTGTGGAAAGAAAGCCTGCACTAGAAGGAGTGCGTGTACCGCTGAGATACCACATTGGTCTAGCCGCCACTGCACCGGCAGAAAAAGGCAAGATCAACACCATCCCTCCAGGAGTATTCGGTGGTAATATTGACCAGCGCAACTGGGGTGTAGGGGACTCCCTGTACCTACCGGCACAAGTATCCGGTGGTCAAATGTTCTTTGGCGACTGCCACTCCGCTGAAGGGGATGGGGAAATATCCGGTACCGCCATTGAAACAAATATGAATATCCTGGTACAGCTGATCGTCAGAGACGACATCAAGACAGAGAGCCCCTTGCTGGAAACAAAAACTCACTGGGCATCTCACGGGCTGCATCCTGACCTAGATGAAGCAACACGCATCGCTGCACTGGAAATGATAAAATTCCTAGAGACCCATAAGGGCCTCTCGAAAACTGAAGCCTACTCACTGCTCAGTGTGGCTGGGGACTTCAATATCACACAGGTTGTGGATCAGGAGAAAGGGGTACACTGCCTGCTGAGAAAAGATATCTTTGAAAAATAATTGTTACTGATCGAATAACAGAGATAAGCACCATATTGAAAATCCCTTGGGGCGGCCGTTATGGCTGCCCTTTATTTACCATAATCTGCATAATTGCAAGGGATGCCGGTATACATGGCCTGTATCGGTTGACATACCCCTTTTTGGGTGTTAGCTTTTAAGTTGACAAATGTCCCATCAGCCGCAATCATCATTATCTACATGTGAGACAATCGCTGTTATAATCAGATCATTTCACCTCGCTTCCAAATTAACTGACTCTTTGGAAATACGATAATTTTACAACCTCATAAAACCAAGGGGGTTTCTCAATGAAACATCATAAAATAAAAGCAACCACAGAGAGTGTCCATTGGGGTTACTATAATAATAGAATGGATCCGATTCATAGGATCAGACCCGGTGACATTGTGGATATAGAAACCATTACCCACCACGCCGGGGATGCACCAGATTACATGATGGATGATGAAATCAGGAAGATATATGATGCGATAAATATAAATGATAGGGGACCTGGTTGTCATATTCTCACCGGACCCATATATATCGAGGGGGTGGGACCGGGCGATATACTGGAATGCCGTATCCTGGATCTTCAAACTAGGCCCAATATTCCCTATGGCATAAATTTTAAGGCCAATTGGGGCCTATTGTACGATGATTTCGACCAAAAGGAATATGTAACCCTCTATGAAATTGATGAGGAAATAGCCGCGGCCAAGGCAGTGTTCAATTATGAGTTTCCCGGGGTATTGGACAAACCTGGGCCCTATACGGCACCGGATGCCGTTGAGCGCAAGCCAGCTTTGGAAGGAATCAGGGTACCGTTGAATTATCATTTGGGTACCATCGGTGTGGCACCGGCTAAGAAAGGTGTTATTGACACCATACCCCCGGGAGTTTTCGGCGGCAATATGGACAGCAAAGACTATACCGTGGGTAGTTCCATGTACTACCCCGTTCAAGTGGAGGGGGCTTTATTCAGCGTTGGGGATCCCCATTTGGCCCAGGGAGATGGTGAGGTGGCGGGTACCGCCATCGAAGGACATATGAATGCCACACTCCAATTTTTTGTAAGGGACGATATTAAAATTCAAAATCCCGTACTGGAAACACCCACCCATTGGGTTATCCATGGTTTCCACCAGGATCTCAACAAAGCTATGAGATTGGCAACCCTGGAAATGATAGACTTTCTAGTGGACAATAAAGGTTTAAATAGAGTGGAGGCATACTCACTGATCAGTGTTGCCGCCAATTTTTCCGTCACCCAGGTGGTAAATCTAGAGCAGGGTGTACACTGTTCCATTAGAAAAGATATTTTTCCTCAGAACCAAGGGTCTGGAAAAACCAGCAATGTAACTAAAATCACTTAGGGCCTTTTATGAACATATCAAGACTATTAATTGGGAGGGACAACTAGTGAAGTTTGAACCTATTAAAAGAGTACGCATTTACGAGGAAATCGCAATGCAGATCAGAAATTTAATAGTGAATGGAAAGCTCAAACCCAATCAGGCCCTTCCAACGGAAAAGGAACTGGCGGATACCTTTGATGTTAGCCTGGTATCAGTTCGCCAGGCCCTCACCGTACTTGAAACCCTTGGTCTGATAGCGAGAAAAAGAGGACGCGGGATATTCATTGTCAGCGATGAAATAGATTTTATCGATGGAAACAGCAATGATATCTCGGATTTCGAGGTATTTTGGTTCACTGATCATGACCCTGAGATGACCACCATCACGGAAATACTAGAAGTCCGACGCATGATCGAGCCCCGAATAGCCCAGCTGGCAGCCAGGAGAGCAGATAAAAAGGACCTTGAACGCCTAAAAAAATGTGCAGGGAGAAAAATCATCAATACAGGTGATGCGGCTTTTGCCTGCAGGGAATTTCATACACTTCTCTCCTATAGTACGAAAAACAACATAATCATCGATCTTCTGGATGGCATTATAAATAATGTCATCTGGGACACCAGGGAAAGGAAAGCAGCCAATTCAGAGGCCTGGAAAAAAAGCATAGAGGGGCATAGGCTTATCTTTGAAGCTGTGAAAAACAGGGACAGCAATGCAGCCTACAGGGCTATGTTCAATCACTTAAAAGAAATAGAAATGCTGATGTTTTTTGAAACCGAGGAAAGAATTGACGCTTGATCATCGGGTGGGATCTCCATGGACGGGATTAAAAATAACATATGAAAGAGTAAACAAAAAAGGTGTTGCTTGAATATAAACAACACCCTTTTTATTTATGCCTTATTTTATTTTTCTGGCCTTCTGACCAGCCTACCTACGCCATTTTCCCCCGGAGTTCCTTGGTTTTCCCCTCATCTATTTCCAAAGTATCGGGATCTATGACAACTCCGTAATCTCTGGAGGCGGTCTCCACATCGATATACTCATCTTTGACATCTTGCAGTACCTTTTCCGTGGGTCGCTTTAGCGGGTCACCATATCCGCCACCGCATCCGCTGATAAATCTAACAAGATCTCCTTTTTGCATGGGATAATTGGAAAAGGTAGCGCCCCTCTTAGGCTCCGCACCATTGCCAAAATGGATTTCCACAGAGTTGGGTGAACCATCCTTTCCGCCGGCAAGGCCCCATGGGGGTATCTCATGCCTGCTCACAATGGTGGTCAGCTCTCCATTGGAATTGGTCAGACGGTAATCCCTGATCAACCCACAGCCGCCGCGGAATTCCCCCGCCCCGGTATTGGTGTTAAAAGCAAACTGTTCTACAACTATGGGATATTTGTATTCCGCCACCTCAGCCGGGATAACAAAGGTTTCCCCATCGGCTATGGCTACCAATCCATCCTCCCCATCCTTATTGTATCCTGCTCCCCAACCTCCGGCTTGGGGCTCACAAAGTACATAGGGCTGATTGGTCTTATCGTCTATTCCGCCCAGTATTGTGCCAATAATACTTAGAAAATGCCCGGCGGGTATCCTGCCCGGGATCACAGGGGCCAAAGCCTTGGCCACAAGGTCTGTGATATGGGATGTGGCCTCCCAGTTGGTTGAAACCGGGGCCGGACGCACCGCGTCAAAGATACTTCCCTCCCTGACCTTCACCTTCAATGGGGAGTAAAAACCTTCATTCCCCTCGGCATCAGGATTAACCAGGGCATGATAAATAATTCTTCCTGCTGAAAATGCACCGAACTTGGTACAGTTGATGGGGGCCGGCACCTGGTCGCCGGATTCTGTAAGGTCGACAATAAAGTTGTCATCGGTGATGGTGACCTTTACCTTAATATGGACGTTTTCCACATCATTGGCCTTGGCATCTATATAGCTCTCCGCCTCAAAGGTACCCTTGGGCATCTTGGCCAGCTCTTTTAGGGCTAATTTTTTCCCGTTTGACAGCAGGCTTTCTATACTTTCCTTCACGGCACCCTCGCCGTATTTATCAAAGAGCTCCAGCACCCTATTCTCGGCTATACGCAGAGATGCTGTCTGGGCATAGAGGTCTCCAAGAGTCATATCCGGGGTACGGCAGTTTGCGGCGATCATATCCCTTACCGCCTCGTTCAATTCCCCCTCATCGTATATTTTAATAACGGGGAACTGCAGCCCCTCCTGGTAAATCTCCGTGGCATCCGTGGACCAACTGCCGAGATTTTTACCGCCTATTTCATTCCAATGCCCTTTATTGGCGGCAAATGCCACCACTTCGCCTTCATAAAAGATGGGCATTACCGCTGAAACATCACAGAGATGGGTACCGCTGCCGGTGAAGGGGTCATTGGTCAGGAATATATCGCCGGGCTTTAAATTTTCCACCCCAAATTTCTCCAACACAGAAATAACTGAAAATGTGATAGCGCCCAGGAAACCCGTTACACCATTGGCCTGGCCGATGAGGTTCCCCTCCGCATCAGTAAGCCCGCAGGCGTAGTCCAAAACCTCATAGATAATAGTACTCTGGCTTGTACGACCCCAGGTCAAAAACATTTCCTCCGAAGCCGCAATCAGCCCCTGGGCAATATTTTCCCTCGTGAATGGATCAACCTTTGCCATTAAACTACACCCCCGTATAGATGATCAAATTACCATAATCGTCCACTAGAAGCTCCTGGCCGGGATAGAGAATGGTAACCGACTTGGGTTCTTCCACCGCCGCCGGACCCTGTATCCTGTTGCCCGAGCCCAATTTCATCCTGTCATAAACTTTAGATTTTTGCCTTCCCTGCTCATCAAAGTCAATTATTCTCTCACCCTTGTAGGCAGCTTCCGGTGTGCCGCTGGGACAAACTGTTTTAATATCAGGTTTATTGACCTTTCCAAAGGCCGTGAGGTTGAAGTTGGCAAATTCCGCCGCCGCATCCTCTAGGCTAAAGGTATATGCCTGATGGTGATTGCGGTCAAAGGCCTGGCGGATAACTGGAAGATCTTCTTCCTTGATCTTGCCGCCGGTGACCGCTGTTTTCACCGTATGCTCTTGGCCAATATAGCGAAGATCCGCACTCCTAGCGAAAACCACATCCTCCGGGGATATTCCCTGCTTGGTGTAAATAGCTAAGGCTTCCTGCTCCATCTCTTCATATATGGCATTTACCCTGTCCAGATCACAGCCCACCACGGGCATAATCTGAGTCTGAATAAAATCCTGTCTGAGATCGGTCATCAACATCCCCCAGGCTGAGAATGTGGAAGGCATATTGGGTATGATCAGCTTATCCACCTTCAACTCCGATGCCAGGAAGGGTCCGTGAACCGCACCATTTCCGCCCATCCCCACCATGGTGAAATCCCTTGGGTCATAGCCCCTACGCACGGATATGAGCTTCAGGGCATTGAGCATATTATTATTGGCGGTTTTGATCACACCCAGAGCCGCCTCCTCGATATCGATATTAAAATGCTCAGCTATGGGTGCCATGGCCTCCTTCGCCAGGTCCAGGCTGACCTTGAATTCTCCCCCCAAGAAACTGGCAGGATCGATCCTAGCAGCAATTAAATTGGCATCTGTTAAGGTAGGTTCTTTTCCGCCCAATCCATAACAAGCGGGACCCGGGTCTGCCCCGGCACTCTTTGGACCCACTTTTAGGACGCCCACATCGTCAATCCAGGCAATGCTTCCCCCACCGGCACCGATCTCGATGATGTCCACCACGGGCATTTTTACCGGGTAGCCGGCGAATCTTGGATTTTGCTCCAGTTTGTATTCTGTTGTAATCCTCACATTACCCTTATTGATCAGGGAGGTCTTTGCTGTGGTTCCCCCAATATCAAAGGTGATTATATTTTCCTCATCGATTATTTCTCCCAGCGCCGCCGCACCGATGACCCCTCCCACGGGGCCGGATTCTATCATGGTGATGGGAACTTCCTTGGCCCTTTCAAATGTTGCCGTCCCGCCGTTGGAGAGCATGGCGTGGGGCTCCTCCTTTAGTTCCCTTTCTGTCAATCTTGTCTTCAATGTATCTAAATATTTGGCG
>JAAYRB010000194.1 GCA_012519005.1 Clostridia bacterium | reverse complement strand
GGATCGACTGCCTCCCCAGAGTGTTGAGGCAGAACAGGCTGTGCTGGGATCAATGTTGATCGACCAGGATTCTATTTTTGTAGTGACTGAGATGCTTCTTGGGGAGCATTTTTATGAGAAAGCCCATCAGACCATATATGAGGCCATTCTGACTCTAGCGGAGAGAAGCGACGCGGTGGATTTAGTTACTGTGACAGAGGAGCTGAGCCGCCAGGAGAAATTGGATGAGGTGGGGGGGCCGGCCTATCTGGCATCCCTTGCAAATACAGTACCTTCCACCATCAATGCTGAGTACTATGCGGAGATTGTTTCGGAAAAGGCCACCCTTCGCTCTCTGATAAAGGCGGCAGGCAGGATTGCGGACCGCTGCTATGACGAGGCGGACGACGCTTCCACCCTTCTGGACGAGGCGGAGCGGAGTATATTCGACATCTCACAGAGACAGACCAGGGAAGGTTTCAGTGCCATTAGGGAAATACTAACGGATACCCTAGAGACCATCGAGCGTTTGAGCCAACACAAGGGGGAGGTCACGGGGATTCCAACATTTAGCGATCTGGATAAGCTTCTTTCCGGATTGCAGGACAATGACCTGATAATCTGTGCTGCCCGTCCCGGGATGGGAAAAACATCATTCTGTTTAAATATTGCCCAGAATGCCGCCATGATGCACCGCCATTCCGTGGCTGTTTTCAGCCTGGAGATGTCCAAGGAGCAGGTAGTCCAAAGGATGCTGTCCAGCGAAGGGATGATCAATCAGCAGAAGCTGCGCACCGGAAGGCTCAATGATGAGGAGTGGAAGAAATTAGCCCGGGTTATGGGCCCCCTGTCCGAGGCCTCCATCTATATAGATGATTCCCCCTTTTTGACGGCAATGGAAGTCAGGGCCAAGACTAGAAGATTGAAGGCCGACAAGGGCTTAGATTTAGTGATAGTGGATTATCTCCAGTTGATGCAGGGGCATAGAAGAACTGACAGCAGGCAGCAGGAGATAGCCCAGATTTCTAGGGCACTGAAAGGCCTAGCCCGGGAGCTGAACACACCGGTGATGGCCCTTTCCCAGTTGAACAGAGGGGTGGAGCAAAGGCAGGATAAGAGACCGGTGATGGCGGATTTGCTGGAGAGTGGGGCCATTGAGGCTGATGCTGATGTGGTGCTTTTTCTCTACAGGGATGAATACTACAATAAAAATACAGAGGACAAGGGAATTGCAGAGGTAATTGTGGGGAAACATCGTAATGGGCCGGTGGGAGTGGTGGAGCTGGCGTTTCTACCGGAATTTACGAAATTTGTTGGCTTGGCCAGGGATGCACAACCCGAGGCAGGATAGGAGGATCGGAATGGAGAGTATTCTTGAAAATGTTGCAAGCATGATGGCCCTATCGGCTAGGACAGCCCCCAAAACGGCGGGGCAGGATTTCGTGGATATAAAGATTCTAAAAGGAAGGGATATGGAAAAGCTGGCGGATGCCATGGAAGAATACGGGGCAAAAACCGGCAAAATCAATTATGACCGGGATGCCCGGGGCATCAGGGATTCCGGTGCAGTGCTGCTGCTCTCTCTCAATGAAGCACTTCATGCGGGGCTGAACTGCGGCGCCTGCGGTTTTGAAAAATGTAATCAGCTGCAGCTGACAGAAAGAGATGAGTTTGCAGGACCGGTCTGTGCTTGGAGATTGGTGGATTTGGGCATTGCTTTGGGTTCGGCGGTGAAAACAGCTGGTATATTTAATGCGGACAATAGAATCATGTATCGTGTCGGCGTAATCGCCCGCAGGGAGGAATTGATCCAAGGGGAAATAGTTATCGGTGTCCCACTGGCCGCCAGCGGGAAAAATATATTTTTTGACCGTTAGATAACATATGAAGGATGGAAAAAAGCGGCCTTACATAGATATAGGACATAAGTATGAGGGCCGTCTTTCTTGATGGATTTAGATCAGCATCCCAGGTACGGGACATTTTTTTTTGTGTTGCGGGTGGAAGGGGGTGTTGTCAGTACAGGTAAATTTGAATTTTGAACGCTTTTGATGTCTGGAGGGAAGAAAATGAAACTCAAAAAGGGTATCTTGGTATTTATTCTATTGTCATTCATTACCTCAATCTTTATATCCCCGGCTGTCCATGGCGGTGAGCGGGGGGATATTGCCACTGCCGGAGATGAAGCCGATATATTGGTTTACGGTGGCGAATTGGGCGCCATTTCCTCTGCCATCACTGCGGCGGCAGAAACGCCGGAGGCAAGGGTTGCCCTGGTCATACCCTATACCTCCCCCTTATATGGGGGATTGGCGGCGGCGGGGGGCCAAAACTTTTGGGATCTGCGCTTCAGGCCCGGCGAAAATAAGCCGGTTCAGCAGGGGAGCTTTGCCCGGTGGCTTGAGCAAACCGGCCGCTATTACAATACAAATATGTTTTCAAGGATTTTAGAAGAGGAAGTAAAGGGTAATGAAAATATCACCGTCTACCCTTCCATGGATATCCTTGATGTAGAGAAGGATTCCCAGGGGAGAATTTTAAAGTTGACACTCCAGGAAATAAAAAGAGAATCAGAGAGCGGACGGATAATTTGGGGTGAAAAGAAGCAACAAATAGAAGCGGAAATATTTATCGATGGCTCCATGGACGGGCGCCTGGCGAGGCTTGCCGAGGTCCCCCTGGTCACCGGTCGAAAGGATTGGCCTGGGATGGACACCATTGATGGGGAGTCAAACTTCTCACAGCAGGCGGCAACCCTTATGTTCAAGGTCACCGGCGTCCGTCCGGCGGAATATGGGGATATGATTTTCCATAGGGCCCCGGATGGTTCAGTGGGTGCCTATGGGGGGAGCGCCAGCCTGGCCGATGATCCTATAATAAAGTCCTTCAATGAGAAATACGGCCCCCAGGGCTTTGCATTGAAACCCTTGAACGCTGCACAAAATGGTGTGTACAGCCAGGAATTTTGGGTCAATGCCCTATTGGTTTTCAAAGTTGACGGACGTGCCCATTATCGGGATAGGGACACGGAGAATTACCCCAGTGACAAGGAAGCAGGATCTCTTGAAACCGATGAAGCGTGGGCCAGAGCGAGGGAAGTACTCTTACAGGAGGAATTTTTGGAGGCCTTTCGCCAATTTCCGGGGTTTTCCGAGGCCCACCTGGTCCTTGATCAGAATGGAGAGCCCATCACCGGAGATATGCTTTATCTAAGAGAGACCGTTCATGCTTCCAAAATACCAACCGATAAAAATAAGGATTCCTTTGGCGAAAGGGATTTCACTATCACACCTGATATGGTCTATGCGGCGGGTACAGGACCAGAGAATGGTGCTGACCAAAGCAATTACCCCACCAGAATAGGACTGGGATATTATTGGCTGGATATAAACGCCTATGAATATCAGGATATGAAGGATGAGAAGGGCAGTCCTGTTTGGCCGGTAACCCAGTTTTTACGTCCGGAATTCAAACGCATTGTACCAGGCCCTGGGGGTCTACCCAGTCAGCCCGTATATATTCCCTTTGAGGCACTGCACAGCCAAAGCGTTCCAAATTTACTGCTGCCGGGCTACGCCGCGGGGATATCCTCCTTTGCATGGTCAGCATTGAGGGTACTGCCCTGTATTACCGTGATGGGGGATGCCGCCGGAGTAGGCGCCGCCCATTCCTTCAGGGAGGGGTTGGATCCAGCGGATTTTTCCGATGAAGATATTGAGAAGATTCAGCACATACTCAGGACCAAATTTAATGCCCTTCTGGATAAATAACCCTATGTTTTTGTGAATTCTTATTTGTTTTAATTCCCTGGATCGCCGTTATTTCCCCAAATAGCGGCTTTCAGGGTTTTTCCTTTTTGATCCAATGGTTGATCAAGGTATATCTGGTATAATTATCATCGTACGGCTTTTTTTACTTTCTATGGTGCATATAACGCTTTTAGCAGGCACAAACTCCTGCCTAGCTTCCAAGTGTTGGTTTTAATGGCTTTGCCCCCATTATTCAGCAACTATTATTGTTTTTCTTTCCCCTCGGAACAAATAGATATTGTGAACTATTTTTACATATGGTAGACTACTTGTAATATGGTTTAATGGTAACACCGCTTAATGGGAGGGGAAAACATGGATTGGGGAAGTATTAGGGAGAAGGCAAAGAGGAAACTGGAAGGTTATTGTCGAATATGTGTGAAGTGTGACGGTAGGCGCTGTGCAGGGGAAGTACCGGGGATGGGGGGAGCCGGTACGGGGAAATCCTTTATCAACAATGTCAATGCCCTTGAAGAAATAAAAATAAACTTGAGGACAGTCCATACCGCCAAAGATCCAGATACAGCCGCCGAGATATTTGGTCAGAAGCTTGCTTTACCTGTGATGGCCGCGCCCATGACGGGTGTTTCATATAATATGGGTGGGGGAATGTCGGAACGGGAATTTCTTGATTATATCGTAGAGGGCAGCTTAGCGGCAGGGACCTTTGGGATGACTGGTGATGGTGCGGATCCAGCCATGTACGATTCCGGCATTGGGGCAGTTAAAGATTCTGACGGCCGGGGAGTACCTGTGATAAAGCCCAGGGAACAGGATGAGGTCCTGAAATATCTGGCAAAAGCTGAGGAAATCAAGCCTTTGGCAGTGGGAATGGATGTGGATGGTGCGGGGCTTGTCACAATGGCTCTTAAAGGGCAGCCTGTTGGACCAAAGAGTATTGATGAATTAAAGGAAATCATTGGCAGCACGGAACTGCCTTTTATACTGAAGGGCATCATGACCCCCGACGAGGCATTGAAGGCAGTTGAAGTGGGTGCCAAAGCGATAGTTGTCTCCAATCACGGTGGAAGAGTGTTGGACTATACCCCCGGTGTAGCTGAAGTGCTGCCGGAAATCGCCGCTGCCGTGGGTGGAGAAATTACTATCTTAGCCGATGGTGGAGTCCGGTCAGGAATGGATGTGCTGAAGTATATCGCCCTGGGTGCCCATGGGGTATTAGTGGGTCGTCCCCTGGTTATTGCGGCATATGGCGGAGGCGCGGAAGGAGTAAAAATTTACATGGAAAAGCTGCGCAGCGAACTGTTCCAGGCCATGATTCTCACCGGGTGTAAAACTGTCAATGATATAGATAAGAAAATCCTGGCATAGCGCATAATCAGCAATTGGTTTCATACATGATATATCTATGCTCGTTTATCAATGCTTGACTACCGCATTAACGCAAATGGAGGTGAAAACGGGGTGAAATTCGAAACAATTAAAAAAACCAGGGTATATGAAGAAGTGGTCAAACAGATAAAGGAATTGATCATGGAAGGAAAACTAGACTCTGGGGAAAGACTCCCTTCGGAAAGAGAGTTGGCAAAGCAATTCGGCGTCAGCCGGGTTTCTGTACGTCAGGCTCTCACCGTTCTTGAAACGCTTGGTCTAATCGAGAGGAAGGTGGGGGGGGGTACTTTCAATGTCACCAAGATCAGCGATTTTGACGTAGATCCTATAGTTGAGGCAATTTTAAAGAAAAGGGATCAGCTGAACCAACCTTTAGAGATGCGAAGGATGTTGGAACCCAATTTAGCCCGTTTGGCTGCCAAAAGAGCCAAAGATGATAACATCAGAGAGCTGGAAGGTTCCCTCAAGACCCAGCGAAAATTGCTGGATGAAGGGGAATTGATCATTGAAGAAGATGTGCGGTTCCATTATTTAATTGCTAAGGCCACAAACAACGATATTGCGGTAAAAATTGTTGAGGTTGTTCATGAGTTTTTGCAGCAGACCAGGGAGAAATCCATCAAAGCCCGTCAAGGTGGGGAGCTGTCGTATAGGGGGCATACCTTGATACTGCGTGCTATTAAAAAGAGGGATGAGGATAGGGCATATGAGGCCATGATGGATCACCTTGAAGAGGTAGAGGCTTTGATTTTGACCCATATTGCAGAATTTGGCGAGTAGCTTTTAAGAAGTCCCCAGGCGGGGCCCGTGGTGAGGCATATTATTCAATGGATGATTGCTCTAAATGTTACCCTATGGACAAAAATTATCATTGACATAAATGGAATCCTGTAGTAGCATTATAGACGTATTTCGTTTAGAGCCATTAGCTCAGGTGGTAGAGCACCGGACTTTTAATCCGGGTGTCGGAGGTTCGAATCCTCCATGGCTCACCAAGGGGCCCGTTAGTCAAGCGGTTAAGACACCGGCCTTTCACGCCGGTAACAGGGGTTCAAATCCCCTACGGGTCACCAGTACGGCCGGAAGTTTTGCTTTCCGGCCTTTTTTGTGTGCAAATTTACGGTGAATTGCCTGTAATCCCCCCATGCTGGGAGGATTTGGGGGCCAAGAAAACGAAAATTGAAAATATTCCAATGTTTGGCTGTTGAAAAACAATACCTTGCTCCGACATGGTTTTAAATCAGGTAATTATGGGGTGTCCAAATTGTCAAATGCCATAACCGGGATAAATGATCATCTTTATCCCCATTTAGAAAACGCCGTCAGACGTGCAGATAAAATAAGACTCATTACCGCCTTTGTTATGGAATCCGGGGTAAAAATGCTGGTTCCTGTTCTCAAGGATGCCGCAGAACGGGGTGTCCGTATTCAGCTCCTCACGGGTAAATATTTGTCAATAACGGAGCCTCCGGCAATATACTACCTGTACGATCATTTGGGGGATGCCATAGATATACGTTTTTACGATGAAACTGTGAGATCCTTTCATCCAAAATCATATATTTTCGATTTCGGGGATGATGGGGAAATATTTGTGGACTCATTCAATTTATCTTTGACGGCATTGACCACCGGGGTGGATTTGAACTTTAGAATTTTGAAAAGTAAAAACCCGGAGGATTATAAGCGTTTCTCTGAAACCTTTGATAATTTGTTTCACCATCATTCAAAAATCGTGACGAAGGAAATTTTAAGGGAATATGCCGACGGCTGGGTTAAGCCGGGATTTGTGCGTCAGGAAGAAAGGGCGGCTCAAGTGTTGGATTTGCCCAAACCAGAACCCCGTGGTGCACAGATTGAGGCTCTATATTATCTAAAAGAGGCTAGGACGGAAGGTGTCAGCAAGGGTGTTGTGGTGGCAGCGACGGGGGTGGGGAAAACCCATTTGGCGGCCTTTGATTCCCTTCCCTTTGATCGGGTTTTATTTATTGCCCATCGTTATGAAATTGTAAAGCAAGCCCATGATGTTTTTAGTACAATGCGTCCCGGGGAACGGATGGGATATTATATGGGGGATCACAAGGATCCAGATGCAGATATCTGTTTTAGCACGGTTCAGACATTATCAAGGGATGATAATCTTCAGGCTTTCCCCCCGGATTATTTTGACTATGTTATTGTTGACGAATTCCATCATGCCGCCGCCGAAAGTTATCTCAAAGTTTTGGATTATTTCAAGCCTAAATTTTTACTGGGTTTGACGGCAACACCCTTCCGAATGGACAATAAGGATATATACGCCCTGTGTGACGATAATGTTATCTATGAGATTTCATTGAAACAATCCATAGAGCGGGATCTTTTGGTTCCTTTTCGCTACCATGCTATCTATGATGCCACTGACTATGATCAAGTGAAGATGTCCGGCGGCCGCTACGTTATTGAGGATTTGGAAAATCAGCTGTCCCATGGAATAAGGGCAGATCTGATTATAGATAATTACCGTAAATTTGCAGGGGATCGTACTCTTGGGTTTTGTGTGTCCATCAAACATGCGGAGTACATGGCAGATTACTTTGCTTCACACGGAGTAAATGCCGCCTCGGTTCACAGCGGAGAGGTGGGCTCTCCCCATACGATGGACAGACATGGTGCAGTGGAAGCATTGGAAAACAAGGATATTGAAATTATTTTTGCAGTGGATATTTTCAACGAAGGTGTTGACATACCCTCCGTTGACACAGTGATGTTTCTGAGGCCCACGGAATCCTATGTCATATTTCTTCAGCAGTTGGGTAGGGGTTTGCGTAAGTACAAGGACAAAGATTATCTCACCGTAATAGATTTTATCGGTAACTATAAAAGAGCCCATTATATACCCCTATTGCTGGCAGGGGAAAACCCCTGGACATCTGTTCCTTCCGGTGCCCGGCGTATGGAGGATTATGATTATCCCGAGGGCTGTGTGGTAAACTTTGATTTCCGTATCATAGACCTATTTGAGGAAATGGCCAAGCGTGATCCACTGCCGGTGAGGATGAGGGATACCTATTTTAGCATCAAGGGGTCGCTTAACAGAAGGCCCACCCGGTTGGATGTGTATGAGGGCAGCGACATACCCTTCAGGGAGTATCTCAGCGATGGTTGGTTGAGATTTCTTGAATCAATCGATGAGTTGGAGCAGGAGGAAAAAAGCTGGCTTGACACACCGGCAGAGAAATTTTTAAAAGAAGTAGAGCGAACACGTCTTACCAAGGCTTATAAATTGCCTACTATCAAAGCCTTTTTGCATGATGGTATGATCAGGGAAAGGGTGGAACTAGAAGAAATCGGCGGGGAAATGATGAAATTTTATCATGATAATCCCCTCCACCAGAAGGATTTAAAGAACCGTAGTAATCGTAACTGGAGAAATTGGGGTGTCGATGGGTTTGCTCGTTTGGCCAGGGATAACCCGGTTAAATTTTTAAGCCGGGGCAAGTTTTTTCATTATGATGAAGTTAATAAGATAATGTATTTGGATGCAGACATTGTGCCCTATCTTACACAGAAATTGGCCCATCATGTGGATGATATTCTAAGGTACAGGACAACGGATTTTTTCCGAAGAAGGTATAAGGATTAAGTAGGGATGATATATTTTATCCTTTGGGCTTATCTTTACCTAATCTACGAGGAGGAAGCAAATGAGGAAGGATTACAACAAGCTTGTTAGGGATAGGATTCCTGAAATAATCCAAGCATCCGGCAAGAAGGCCATTGTTAGGACGGCCGATGATGAGGAGTACAATTCTTTTCTACGCCAGAAACTCCAAGAAGAAGTGGATGAATTTATTGAGAGCGGCGATCCAGAGGAATTGGCGGATATTTTGGAAGTTATCACAGCATTGGCGGAAACATATGATCAATCCTTTGATATACTGCAGGACGCCGCTGATAATAAAAGGAAGGCAAGAGGGGGATTTAAGGACAGAGTAATCCTGATTAGTGTCGAAAGCTAAGTATATGATGGAAGTAGTAATAAGCTTTTTATTCCCCCTGTTTTAAATATACCCCATGCACCGCGGCATTTTAGATCCGGTGCATTTTTTCATGATATAATTTAGGCAGGAGCCCTTTTCATGCTGCTCTTATTTCACGAGCCTAGATTTTTTTTGCTTCCGATCAAGGGCGAGGTGTTCGGGGTAGGCTCATGATTTATGGCAAGGGGTACATATATATATGCCTGTATCTATGGAAGGACTTTAAACTCAGGGATATGGGCAAATTTATCAGTATAGGTATTAAGTATAAGGCAGGTATGCCAATATAGATAACGAATATTAAACAACGAACGAAATGGAGTTGAAATCCATGGGGTTCTTTTCTAGTCTTGAGGGAAGTTTGGAAAAATATATTGAAGGTTTTTTCAAGGATCGGTTTAGGGGTCAGGTGCAGCCCATTGAGATTGCAAAAAAGCTAAAAAGGGAAATGTATAATAATAAGAGGGTGAGCATCAAGGAGGTCTATGTCCCCAATAAATACATAGTTTACTTATACCCTGAGGACTATGAAACTGTGCTCACCATCAATGAGGATTTGTCCAAGGAACTCCGGGGGTATCTCGTCCACAGTGCCAAGGAGAGGAAATTAACCATGACTTCCCCACCGGATATTTCCTTTCAGGAGGATCCCCGGCTGTCCCAGGGAAGGATCAGGGTGGAGACATCTTTTGAGGAGGCCCCACAACAAGATGGTGGCAATTTAGGGGATACTTTGGAATATAATGGGCTTGTGGGCAGCATTGTAAAGAAGGTAGGCCCATCCAGCCCACAGCCAACGGCAAGGCTGAGAATTGTGGAGGGCCTGGCTGAGGGGAAGGTCCATAACCTTTCCTCATGGCCGGCGGTGCTTGGGCGGAGGGAGGGCAGCCACGTGGTGCTGGTGGACAGCAGCGTCAGCAGGCAGCATGCCCAAATAGAGTATCGGGGGGGGGAATTCATCATCAGTGATTTAGGCAGCACCAATCATACCTATGTAAATGAGAAAATGATAGATTCCCAGGTTTTGAGATCCGGAGATTATATTAGAGTGGGAAACACTGTATGTGTTTTTGAGGTGCAGTAATGGAGGGACTTGTGCTTACCATTTTGCGTTATCTGACACTTTTGTTTTTATATATTTTTTTATTTGCCGTAATCAGGATGATGTTTAGGCATCTTCCCG
>JAAYRB010000193.1 GCA_012519005.1 Clostridia bacterium | reverse complement strand
TTTTATTTCCGGCATTTCAGTATCCCCACTATAAAAACTGGTAATCAAAGACCCTCCATCAACCACACAGGATATCACCACAATGTTTTTTGTCCTGTTAACCAGTTTGAGATCCAGCAGCCCATATGCCACGGCCGCATCTAAACCCACTGGAACATAATCAACCATCCGTGAGTGTCTGGTTCTCTCAATTATTCCCATTCCGGCGTGGAGAGCGGCATTGTACAGGGTAGTGGATACTTGGCATATTCCACCCCCTACACCGGAAACGAATTCCTTGTCTATTATGACCAGCGCCTCCTCGTACCCCTCTTCCCTTGTCCTGGGGCCAACGGTTTTATTAAATGAGAATACCCCCCCCGGTGGGATAACAGTGCCATCTAAAGCACCGGCAGCCAGGTTAATATTTTTTGACCGTTCTACCAGGGAACAGTCAAAGCTCGAGGTATATCTCCCCATGAGCATGTCCAGCCTCTGGTCCTTAAGCATAGCGGCTGTCACCTTAGGGGCAATTTCCCTGATTGTTAGAGGTACCACTATGTCTCTGGGTTTATCTAGGTTGTACTGGGAGATAAACCCTTCAAGGGTCCGTAAAGTGGCTTTGGTATCCAATTTTTTACCCACCTGCCCGGGGATAACAGGATCCCTGGGATTTTTTACACAATACTTTGCATCCAAAGGTGGCATATCTATTTTTTTTGCTATCTCATCTATGTAATTATAGACCTGCTTTCTATCCAATACAATGGGCAATTCCAAAACCCGCCCCTCAGTATACAGGCCCAGCCTATCCCTACCTTTTTGAATTAGATTTCCTGTCCTGCCCAATGCCATTGCCTGCTCTAAAATTCCCTCCAAATCAACTCCCACTCCAACCGTTTTAAAATCACCGGCCCATAGATGATCATCCAGCGCAAAAACTACTTTTGAAGCCTCAATTGATTCCACCTGAGGCTGCAGTACATCCGCGGCCTCCACAGGGCTAAGTTTCCCTACGGAAATGCCGCCAATTATAACCCCGTCAAAAATTACACCATCATATCCTTTATTCAATAATGCAAATAAAGGGGTTACAAAAAAAACTAATGCAATAATTATTATATAAACGAAATATCCGGCTGCCCTTCTAAGCATGGACTTAAACCCCATTCAAAAAAACTAACATACTGCTATTTATTTTTTCCTTGCAATGGTATGCCCATACAATAGGTGGGGAAATTATTACAAAAATAAAAAACCCCTGGCGGCCCAGGGATCCTTTTTGTTGGAACAGCAGCTCTATATTTAGGAAGACTCCCCGTTATTCTCCGATTCTACAAGCCCCCGCCATGTTTCGGCAACCATTTCCCATTCATCATCCTCTTCTATCTCAAAAAGCACCTCATCACCACTCTCGTCCAAACCTATTTTTAAAATTATAGCTTCTTCCACCTCATAATCCAATGGAAGGAGAATGCAATATTCATTATCGCCTATTTCCAGTACATCCAATACATCAAACTCGTGGTCATGTCCTGTTTCATCAGTGAGGATAACTTTATTTTCTTCCTGACTCATTTTTGCCACCCCTTTTCTCATATGACAGCCTGGTATTGGTACAACCTAAACATCCTTGACCCGGCCACCTTTCAATTCTTTATAATCAAGATAATTTTGGAGAATTATCACGGCCGCAATTTTGTCAATAACCTCTTTTCTTTTTTTTCTACTCATATCCCCTTCAAGCAGAAATTTTTCCGCTGAAACGGATGTTAACCGCTCATCCCATGCCTCCACAGGAATCCCCGTCGTTTTTTCCAGCTTCTCGGCAAATGCCAAAACCTTTTCTCCTTGGGCTCCGATGGTGCCATTCATATTTTTGGGGAGCCCTACAATAATTTTACCCACCCCATGTTTCTTTATAACTTTCTCAAGCTGCTGTAGATCCCACTGAAAATTCCTGCGTTTTATGGTTTGAACACCCTGTGCAGTAATCCCCAACAAATCACTGACTGCAACCCCTATGGTTCTGTCCCCTATATCAAGACCCATTATACGACCCATCTCCACAGACCTCTTTAATAAATTTTTATGCAAAATTCAGGACATTCCGAAATGCAATAGCTGCAAAGAACGCATCTCTCATTATCGGCCACCGCCCTACCTTCGATAATTTCCAGTGCCCCCGTGGAGCAGCGTTCTACACAGTTCCCACACCCCTCGCACCAAGACGACACCTTTAGAATCCTGGGCGAGGCTCTTAGCCTGTCCCTCAGCTCCTGACTGACATCTTGATTCTTACTCCAAGCAATATTGGCCATAATTTCTTCTGTTGATTGCATCCCTACAGCTACTGAATCAATACATCTTTGATTCAACACCCATCTAAGGGCCTTTTTTGCAGAGGGAATTAAATGTCCGCCGGCATAGGGCTTCATTGCGTATATTCCCTTACCCTTATCATGAGCAACCTTCAAGGCGGCCAGCATCTCCCCACTTCCACCATCCTTAATACCAATGCCTTTTACGTTAATTAAGGGGTGAATCACATCTATTTCAGGAATTTTTGCGGCGGCCTTCACCGCCCGTACAGTATGAGTGGATATGCCCACCGCCTGTATATAACCTCTTTCCCTGGCATTTATGAGATATTCAAGGGCAGGTCCATGACCTCTTATAGTGTGTTCACTTTCCTGCTCATGTAAAAGAAATATGCCCATTTCATTTATCCCAAGGGAACGCAAGCAGTTATGCAGATCTTTTTCCATGTCATCATATGTGTATGCGTAGGATTTACTTGCAACTATTATGTCGTCCCTCTTGCTGATCTTTAGTGCTTCCTTGATATATGGATAAGTCCCATATGATTTTGCAGTATCAATAAAGTTAATACCTGAATCGAAAGCATCTAAAATAATGCGGGCCCCTTTTTTTACAGAAAGATTTTTTTGGTTTGGGCCAATAGTTAGAGAGCCAAAACATATTTTTGAAACCTCTAAATTTGTATTACCTAAAAGTACATGATCCAATTCCTACCATCTCCAAAAATACCCTATTTATTACCACTTTTTAAGTAGTATTCTAGGATCTCCTCTAAAATCTCATCCCTTTCCAAACCACGGATTAGATTCCTGGCCCCTTTGTGGCTTGTTATGTATGCCGGGTCCCCGGATAACAAATACCCAATCAATTGGTTGATGGGGTTATAACCCTTTTCCGCCAGTGCCTCGTAAACCTTGGACAATATCAGCCTGGTATTTAAGGCATCCTCCTTACCCACCCTAAAATGCATGGTTTTGTCGTCATTCATCGGGTGCACCCCCCATTTGTGCTCATTAAAATTTTATTATCCCAACCCGGGTTTTAAGCCTAATTTGTAATTTGTCTTTCCAGTATTTCCGCGACGGCATCTACGGCCTCTTTTAGTTTAGATGGATCTTTCCCCCCGGCCTGGGCCATATCCGGACGTCCACCCCCGCCGCCGTTCGTTATTTTTGCAACCTCACCCACCAGCTTACCTGCATGTACGCCCCTACTCACAGCATCCTTTGTAGCCATGGCTGCAAATATTGTTTTATCCCCCGGGGAAGCCCCCAGCAGGACGACTCCGGTGCCAATTTTATCCTTTAGCATATCTGCCATGGAACGGAGAACCTCCATGTCGTTAACTTCAACATCCCGTGCAAGTACATTGATACCCCCAATCTCGACAATCTCATTTATATATTCCTCCGCCTCATAATTCAACAGGCGGCTTTGGAAGGATTCTAATTCCCTTTCAAGGAGTTTTATATCCTTAACTAATTCTCTCGCCCTTTCCTCAATCTTGTCCGGAGAGGTTTTTAAAATACCCGCAGTAGAGTCCAGCATCCTCTCTTTTTCACTGTAGTAGTCCATTACCTCTTCCCCTGTGATGGCCTCAATTCTTCTAAGACCGGATCCAATTCCACTTTCCGATATGATTTTCAAAGCCAGTATCTCGCTGGAATTGTTCAAATGTGTCCCCCCACAGAGTTCCGTAGAGTAATCACCAATTTTTATTACTCTGACATCGTCGGAATACTTTTCTCCGAAAAGGGCCACTGCTCCCAATTCTTTCGCCTTGTCTAGGCTGGTATTCAAAGCAGTAACGGGCAAAGCCTTACTTATTTCATTATTCACCTTTTTCTCCACGGTACTGATCTCTTCATTTGTCATGGCTCCTTCATGAGAAAAATCAAATCTCAAACGGTTTGGGGCAACCAAGGATCCCCTCTGCTCGGCATGATCACCCAAGACCTCACGTAATGCCCTATGAACCAAGTGGGTAGATGTGTGGTTTCTTGCAATATTTTTCCTTCTTTTGTTATCAACTGCCGCGGATACCTTTTGTCCCACCGACACTTTACCTGATTCCACTTCCCCGTAGTGTATAATCTTGCCATCGGGCATTATTTGGGTATCTAAAACCCTTATTTTGCCAGTAGATGTATCCATACCACCGGTGTCTCCCACCTGTCCCCCGCTTTCACCATAAAATGGAGTAACGGGCAGTAAAACTATCAATTTGTCGCCCTTATTTGCTTCCGTAACCGGCTTGTCATCTTTAGCTATAAAGATGATCTCGGTGTCCACGGATTCTTCCTCATAACCTATGAATTCAGTTACATCAAAATCCAACATCATCTCTCTGTATAGTTTTGCATCTCCAAGGGCCTTTTTTTCTACCCTGCTTGATCTAGCCCTGGACCTCTGCTCGTCCATTGCCGCTTCAAAGCCCTTTTTATCAACCTTAAAACCCCGTTCTTCAGCGATATCCTCCATAAGATCAAAGGGAAAACCAAAGGTATCATAGAGTAGGAAGGCATCGGAACCGGCGATAATGTCACGCCCTTCCTTTCTGGTCCTGGAGAGAATGTCCTCTACAACCTTCATGCCCTCGTGTAGAGTTTCATGGAATCTCCGTTCTTCGGAGTGAATTGTTTTTTTAATCTGCTCGCTGCCATCCACTATTTGGGGGTATGCTTCCCCCATGATCTTCATAACGGCTGGCACCAATTGATACAAGAAAGGATCATCCATACCCAGGGCTTTTCCAAAACGTACCGCCCTTCTAAGGATTCTTCTAAGAACGTAACCACGACCCTCGTTTGAGGGCGTAACACCGTCACTGATCAGAAACACACAGGTCCTAACATGGTCAGAAATAACCCTATGGGGAAACCCTTCAATCCCGGGGTGGTATTTTCTGCCAACCCTTGCCTCGAGATCCTGTATTATAGGCCAAAGCAAATCGGTTTCAAAATTGTTGTTCACATTTTGCATAATTGATGCTACTCGCTCTAAACCAAGCCCCGTATCAATACTTGGTTTAGGTAGGGGAGTCATTTTTCCACTCTCATCACGATCATACTGCATAAAAACAAGATTCCATATTTCTAGCCACCTATCACAGTCACAAACCCCTATAGCACAATTATCTGCTTCACATTTAAATTTCTCCCCACGATCATAGATAATCTCGCTGCAGGGACCGCAGGGACCCGTATCACCCATTTGCCAAAAGTTATCCTCGTCGCCAAGACGCAAAATTCTTTTCTTGGAAACATCTGTCAGCTCGAGCCATAATTTGCCCGCCTCATCATCATCCTTGTAGATTGTAATCCACAGCTTTTCCTTTGGTAAATTCAGTACCTCGGTCAAAAATTCCCATGCGTAGGTGATGGCACCGGATTTAAAGTAATCCCCAAAGGAAAAATTGCCCAACATCTCAAAAAAGGTTTGGTGCCTGGCTGTTCTACCCACAGTGTCCAAATCATTGTGTTTACCACCGGCCCTGACACATTTTTGTGAGGTAACTGCTCTGTTGTAATCTCTTTTCTCTAAACCCAAGAAAACATTTTTAAACTGCACCATCCCCGCATTGGTAAACAGCAGGGTGGGGTCGTCATGGGGTACTAAGGAATAGCTTTCAACTATTTTATGCCCTTCACCTTCAAAGTACTTCAAAAACTTGCGGCGAATTTCATCCCCTGACATATACATTAAATAAATCACCCCTTGTTTAACTAAAAACCCCGTCACTGATTGATATTCAGCAATCAGTTACGAGGTAGTCTCTAATAGTACTAGTTTTATCCTCAATATAAATAATATCGCTTAATTTTCCTTAATTATACTGCAAATATCGTTCCTATGTCAATTTCATGATTCTTCAATGCAGCCCTAGGCTGCTGTGGTCAAAAAGACATGGTTTCTCCCCATACCAACCCCCAGTTAACCTAAAAAAACCAGCAGACTCAAGTCCCTTTGCTGGCACTTGAAAAATGCAATGGATAAACCAATCTCCTAAAAGTATATATCCCTTTTTCCGCCTTCAATCAGCTTCAGCCTTTTTTCTGTAAGTAAACGGACCTTAGGATCACCTATATCAGAAAGATGGGCATCTATGGCCTTTTCACCTGCTTCCTTCATTTCAGGCGAGGCATAATCCTCAAGATATTCCTTCAGTGTGAGAATGGCATTGGGTTGGCAAACATTTTGGATTTCACCGGTTTTAGCAAGGGACATAAAACGGTCACCTGTACGACCCTGGCGATAGCAGGCCGTGCAAAAACTGGGAATAAATCCGGACTCACATACATTCTTCAGAACCTCATCTGGAGTACGATGATCCTCCAGCTGGAATTGAGGGGTATCATTATATATGTCGGATCCCACCCGTTCGCTTTTAAGATGTTCATTTGTATAACCGCCTACACCGGTACATGATCCAACGCTAATTTGAGAAATGCCAACATTAAGTAGGTCATCTCTAAATTGCGGCGTTTCCCTGGTAGATAAAATCATTCCCGTATATGGTACTGTCATACGCAGAATGGCAATCAGCTTCTTAAATTCTCCGTCACTTACCAAATGAGGGAATGTATCATAATCTGTTCCCGGTGCCGGCCGCAAGCGAGGCACAGATATGGTGTGGGGACCAACACCAAATGCTTCTTCCAAATGCAATGCATGCTGCAATAAGGCCAATACTTCATATTTATAATCATAAAGGCCAAATAATACGCCTATACCCACATCATCTATACCGGCTGTCATGGCCCTGTCCATGGCAGTAGTGTGGTAGTCATAGTCATGTTTTGGGCCGCTGGGATGAACAGCGGCATAGGTATCACGATGATATGTTTCTTGGAAAAGAATGTAGGTGCCGATGCCGGCTTCTTTTAATTTTCTGTAATCCTCCACAGTTGTTGCGGCTATGTTGACATTCACCCTTCTGATACTGCCGTTGGCTTCCTTAATATCATAAATAACTTTAATGGTATCAAGGACATATTCAAGAGGACAATTTTGTGGGTCTTCCCCGGCCTCAAGAGCTAAACGTTTATGCCCTAAAGATTCCAATATCCTGACTTCTTGTTCCAGCTCAGCTTTACTTAAACGCTTTCTTTCGAATTTATTGCTGAGGCGATAACCGCAGTACAAACAATCATTCACACAATAATTTGAAATATAAAGGGGTGCAAATAATACCAGCCTACGCCCATAAATTTTTTCTTTAATTCCCTCTGCCGTTCTGTACATTTCCTTTAAGATATCTTCATCCTCTATATGTAATAAAACAGCAGCCTCATAGGGGCTCAAACCCTTTGCATCCCCAGCCTTTAGGATAATGTTCTTAGCTTCCTCTTTTGAAGCCTGCCGGGCTTTTTCCAATAGATCATTTATTATGCCATCATCAATAAAGTCCGCATGTGTAGATTGCATCACAAATACCTCCTAAATATATAATTGGTGTATCTTTGCCTTATAAGCTTAGAAATATCTATGTTTCAAAAACTAGCCGGCATCAGGCTGTATCCAAGGACCTATCCAATGCTTGCATTTGTAATTTGACATCCTCAAACACTTCCTGAGGACTGTCCTTTAAATCCGCCTTCTGGGGATAAATCACATAGTTTTCACGTACAGATAGAGGTGTCATATTCGGCATAATTACATTGGCCCCGCTTTGTAATGAAAGCTTTAGTCCTTCTTCCGGGGATAAAACCCTCAATGCAGTTGTAACTGGTAAATTAGCATAGGGCAAAACTAATCGGGTTACAGCCAGCATTTTTAAACATGCCATCAAATCCCCGGGGGACGCACATTTAAGGGGTGTAGAGGGATGCGGTAAAAACGGGCCTACACCGGCCATTTTTGCTTTCATCCGCCGCATCAACAGAGCATCCCTTGCCATGGTGTCTAAATTCTGACCGGGCAACCCCACCATATTGCCCATACCTGTTTCATAGTCCAATTCATTCAGCCACTGAATACATTGCAAACGTTGGTTTAATGTACTGTCAGGCCTTAAATAGCGAAACAACTTAGCATCTGCTGTTTCGTGTTTCAATAAAAAGCGATCTGCCCCGGCCTCTCTCCATAGGCGGTAATCTTTAAATGTGTGTTCACCTACGGATAATGTGACAGTTAAATCATATTTTTCCTTAATCTTAGAAATAATTTGGGCTATCTGCTCTGAACTGTAGTATCTATCCTCGCCAGACTGAAGCACAATTGTTTTAATACCGAGGGATGCCACCTGTGCGGCAGAATTCATAATCTGCTCACTGGTCAAGCGATAACGGGGTATGGCTTTGTTGTCCCTACGTAACCCACAATACAAACAATTTTTGGAGCAATAATTGGAAAACTCTATGATGGCCCTTGTATAAATGATATCACCCACGGAGGTACGACGCACCTCATCCGCTGCTCTCAATAAAGTATTGGCTTGAGATCCCTGAGCAGCCAACAACATAGTAATCATATCCTTACTCGGCTCTCCACCGGCCTTGATAAATGAAAGTACGCTGTTGAAAGTGGACATATCAATCACCTTGAGATTTCAATATTTGCAGCATGTCAGGAAAAGGTGCCAGTGTTCTTTCTAAAATACCATGGACAAATGCAATTAATACTCCATAATTTACAATTGGAACGCCAGCCGCCCCAGCAGCTATTATTCGACTCAACATCTGACGTCTATTGATCATACAGGCACCGCAATGAACGATCAGACGATATTGCTGCAGATCCCCGGGTAGAGTCCCGCCGCTAGCCCAAGTAAAATCCAGCTCCCCGCCAGCGTATTCACGTAACCAATGCGGTATTTTTACGGTGCCTATATCATCCTCAACCCGATGATGGGTACAGGCTTCCGCGATTAAGACCTTATCGCCAGGCTTCAAATCCTTAATTGTCAAAACACCTCTAACAAGGGTGCCTAAATCACCTTTATACCTTGCAAAAAGTATGGAAAAGGATGTGAGCGGGAGGTGGGATGGAATAATGGCATCGACTTCCTTAAAGACTTGGGAATCGGTTATAACCAATGAAGGGGGTTGCTCGCAGCGCTCCAATGCCTTTCGAAGCTGCCCGTCCTTTGCAATCAGCACAAGACATTCATGATCAAGTAAATCACGTATAGTTTGAACCTGAGGCAAGATGAGTCTGCCTTGGGGGGCCGCACCATCAATAGGTGTTACCAATAAAGCCAAGTCCCCGCTTGAAAGAAGATCACCGGCTATGGCCGCCCTTGCCCAATCCTGAGGAGCCTCAGTAATTATTAACTGTACCAATTCTTCAATACCCCGCCCGGTGAGGGCGCTGGTCTTGACCCAGCAAATTTCAGAATCAAATAAATCATGGGATACCTTCGTACAGCCTTCAGCCACCAAATCAATTTTATTAATAATGCCTATAACGGGTATCTTCTTTTGTTTTACATCTCTCAAAAGTTCTGTTTCTATCTCTCCAAATCCCTGTTCCGCACTGACAACCAGCAATGCCAAGTCTGTCTGATCCAAAACTGCGATGCTCTTGTCAATTCGCCGTTGACCTAGTTCCCCAACATCATCAAGTCCTGCAGTATCAATTAACTCCACCGGCCCTATGCCTGGTATTTCCATGGACTTATATACGGGATCAGTGGTGGTGCCGGGTATGGGGGAAACTATTGCCAGTTCCTGCCCGGTCAGGGCATTGATTAGGCTGGATTTGCCTGTATTGCGTCTCCCAAATAGGGCTATGTGCAGTCTGCTGCTTCTCGGAGTTTTATGCATATTGCTCATCTCCTTAGCAAGGGATTCCCGGTATTTTAGCGGTTGTTTAATTCACTTGCAAGTATCCGACGCCTAAGTGTTTATCAGGAACAACAAGTGATAAAGTCTATAATGTCCTTTGCCCAGTGCAGGATGAAGGCCCAATTGTTCAACAGTGACAGCTGGGCAGTCAATGTTTTACGAGGGCACTCTTTACTTGTATTCCATGGATTTGACCTAATTTGCCGGATAGCGCTCCAATATCATCCGTGGTTCCATCAACAGTTAAAGCAATTACAGCAATGCCCCTTTCCCTATAAGGAATTCCCATACGGCCAACAATTACCTGGGCATAATCGCTTAGAATACTGTTAACTTTAGGAACCTGCTGGTTTTGCTCAACTACAATCCCAATTACGCCTAAGCGCCTTTCTTTTGCCATAAAAGTCACTCCTTTAAGGATGGATTAGCTGAAAGTAAAAGACCTGCTCCCCACGGGAACAGGTCAAGTTGCAATAATTTTCATTTTTGCCCCTTGACCTCAGTATCTTGATACCTTTTGCCTCAGGGTATTGCATTGAAAAATTCACCCTTACGTCGGGAAAGCCCTTTCGATCAGGCGAACAAATATTTAATTTTTTATTTGCTTGAACAACAGATCCAAGACACAAGCCCCTACTTAATATTGAGAACGCTCCGTGTACTCAGTATGAAGCAGATGATGTGATTTGTCCCCCAGAGGCTTTCCAAGATATTCCTCATATATGGCCTTGATGGAAGGATTGTCGTGGGATTTGCGCAAAGCCATCGCCTCATCGGCCTCATAAATCCCTTTCATCCTGGCATCACGTATTTCTGTGTCTGTTGGAATTGGTTGTCCACCGCCGCCAATACAGCCGCCAGGACATCCCATGATTTCAATAAAATGATATTGGGATCCAGCCTTAACCCGCTCCAGCAGTTCCCTTGCGTGACCCAGGCTGTGGGCAACCGCAACTTTTACCTCTGTACCATCAACATCAACCGTTGCTTCTTTGATGCCCTCAAGACCGCGGACATCATGGAAATCTACGGAGGCAAGGGTTTTACCTGTGATAACCTCATATGCCGTACGCAATGCCGCCTCCATCACACCGCCGGTGGCACCAAATATAACGGCCGCACCCGTGGATTCACCCATGGGATCATCATAATCTTCTTCTGGCAGATTCTTGAAGTCGATGCCAGCCTCTTTAATCATCCGGGCTAACTCCCGAGTAGTAAGAACATAGTCCACATCCTGATAACCGCTGTCACGCATCTCCGGCCGCTGGGCCTCATATTTTTTTGCTGTGCAGGGCATTATAGACACACTGACAACTTTTTCAGGGTCTAGGTCGATCTTTTCTGCATAGAATGTCTTGGCCAATGCACCAAACATCTGCTGCGGTGATTTGCATGTGGACATATTGGGGATAAATTCCGGATAAAAATGCTCCATATATTTTACCCACCCGGGGCTGCAGGATGTAATCAAAGGCAGCACCCCGCCCTCAGTTAAACGTTCAATAAATTCATGACCTTCTTCCATAATGGTCAAGTCCGCAGTAAAATCAGTGTCCATAACGGCATCGAAGCCTAATCGACGAAGAGCAGCTACCATTTGACCAGTGCTGATATCCCCGGGCTCCATACCAAATTCCTCACCAATTGATACCCTTGTAGCAGGTGCCGTCTGTACAACGGTAAACTTTTCCTTATCAGCAATGGCTGTCCAGACTTCATCGATACATTCTTTTTCATATAGGGCTCCAACGGGACAGGTAAGAATACATTGACCACACTCAACACAGGGCACATCAATAAGCCCTTTATTAAAGGCCGGTGCTATGGTTGTTTCAAATCCTCTATTTACAGCAGCGATAGCATCCACGCCCTGGACATGATCACAAACAGAGACACAACGGTAACATAGTATACACTTCCCTGTGTCACGTACCAAAGCAGGTGTGGATGTATCCAGAATTCTCTCATGTTTTTTGGTGCCTTCAAATCTTACATTACGAACATTTAGCTCTTCACATAGAGTTTGCAATTCACAATTTCCGTTTCGGATACATGTGGGGCAGTCAGAATCGTGATCGGATAAAATCAACTCTAAATTCATCCGCCTAGATGCCCGGACTGCCGGGGTATTCGTCTTGACTACCATCCCTTGGTGAACTGGCATTACGCAAGCAGCTGCAAGGGTACTGTATCCTTCTACTTCCACAACACATATACGGCAGGCTCCAATTTCATTGATATCTTCGAGATAACAGAGCGTAGGAATATGTACGCCCGCCTCTTCGGCCGCCTTCAAAATTGTTGTGCCGGCCGGAACTTTTATCGGAATGTTATCAATAAGCAGTTCCACGGTCTCCATGGTTTTTCCCCTCTCTCCTATAGTTTATACACCTTGCATCACCGGGTCTTTGCTTACCACCTTACTAGCACACTTCCCCGGCTCTGGCAATTGCAGCATCATAATCTTCGGCAAAATGTTTCAACACACTCAGAATCGGAACAGGAGCCGCCTGACCTAGACCGCAAAGGCATGAGCCAGCCATGACACTGCCCAAATCCTTTAGTAAAACCAAATCAGCCGCATTCCCCCTACCCTGTCCTATTCTTTCAATGATTTCATGAATACGTGTAGTTCCTATCCGACAAGGTGCACATTTTCCACAGGACTCATGTACAAAAAAACCAGCTACACGACAGCTCACATCAACAATATCCCTTGTCTCGTCAAGAACAAATACTGCACCAGAACCCAAGGTAGCAGAAATAGATTCCATACTGTCAAATGCAATAGGTGTATCCAACAGGCTTTCCGGCACAAAAGCACCTGAGTTTCCCCCTACTTGTGCTGCTTTAAAAGCTTTTCCATCCTTCATGCCCCCGCCTAGCCCGAAAATAACCTCCCTCAGCGTGGTGTCAGTAGGTACTTCAAAAAAGGTAGTATTGTTCACGTCGCCGCTGAGTGTTAAAATTTTCGTTCCAGGATAGTCTGGATCCCCAATGGAGGAATACCATTCAGCGCCCTTGTTGATTATAGAAGGCACGCTGGCAAAGGTTTCCACATTATTGACAACTGTGGGTTTCTTCCAAACCCCTTCAACTGTAGGATAGGGTGGCTTACAGCTGGGCTCTCCCCTTTTACCCTCTAGTGACGCCAGTAGGGCTGTTTCCTCACCGCAAACATAAGCACCCGCACCATAACGTACCTCAATAGAAAAATCACCCAAAAGGCCCTTCTCTGCCGCCTGACCAATAGCCGTATTGAGAATATCTAAAATGTAAGGATATTCGCCCCGACAATAAATATATCCCTTATCCGCTCCCACCGCATAACCGCAAATAGCCATGCCTTCAATTAATGTATGTGGGTCGTATTGCATTATCATACGATCCTTATAAGTTCCCGGCTCTCCTTCATCGGCGTTACAAACAACATACTTTTGGTCCGCCTCCACTTGTTTGGTAAACAGCCATTTCAAACCGCAGCTAAAACCAGCACCACCCCGGCCGCGCAATTTAGAGGCCTTAACTTCCTCAATAACATCATCCTGCCCCATATTGAATGCTTTTTTCAATGCATTATAGCCATCTCTGGCAATATATTCATCAATTTTCAAAGGATCTAGTTCCCCATGATTCCTTAATACTACACGATTTTCTTTAACCACCTTTGTTCCTCCTCCGGCCGTATTCTATTTTACCCATTGGCAACAGGTCATTTATTTCTTATCTCATTCAGAATACCTGGCACATCCCCCGGAGTAACCCCAGCATAAGGCTCACCATTTATGGTAATTACCGGGCGTTCCTGACACTGACCAACACATTCAGTGAATTCTAAAGAGAACAGGCCGTCATTTGATGTACCACCCATACAGATACCCAACTCCTGCTCCAATGCCGCTATAACCTCTTGGGCTCCTTCAACATGACAGGGCGCACTACGACAGATCCTGATCACATATTTACCCCTTGGCTTAACGGAAAACATAGAGTAAAATGTCGCAACACCATAGGCTTCCGCGGCAGAAATCTTGAACGCCTCAGCAGCCTCATTTATAGCGGCCTCAGGCAGATACCCATGCTCATTCTGAATTGCATGAAATGCCTCAATAAGTCCACCCGGCATGCTTGTATAATCATCAACTAATTTTTTATATTCCACAAGAACACCACCCCTCTGAATATTATAAATACTTTTTAGATTTAAAACCATAAGCCTTAATATATCCCCCATACGTAACCCAAAACAGGTACACGCCACCATAGACTTTGGGTTTTGTAAGACAATATGTAGGCAATCACCCCCCATTTGAGTTTACCAAGGCAACCCATCTTGATGTTGCTTTGTGTCAACATTTTCCTCTACATAAGACATTAAACCTGGCCAACTTAAAAACGCCATCATCTCTTTGGCATATACCTGTACGGGTATGCGGCGGAACCAACTTCTTAAAAAACCTATGCAAAATACAAAGAATCATGCACCGATAACCTCTATATACATAATCTTTTTATTCTCATTTGTACATTTCTGGACATACTTTGTATCAAATTATATAGCATTTTTCTACCATGTACAATAAAAAAATTTAAAAACGACGTTTTATTTATTTTATTAACTATTAAAAATGCAAAAAAATGAGAATAAAAAAAGATGATTGCATAACTGCCATCATCTACTTATTCTTAGTATACGTCCTTATATCCTGCAAAATTTGCTCACATCCCAACCCAGTAAGAATTATCGTTTACAAATAATGTAATACTATGGCGGGGATACCCTTTCCTGTTTTTACCACCCCTTTGTAGATTTAACCCATATTTATTTTAGGCTAAGGACATCCTATCGGGCCGCTAAAAGCGAGAATACATGGCCCATGATTATTTTCAATACTGCCGAAACCGGCACCGCTAACAGAAGCCCTATGAACCCAAAAAGCTTACCCCCGGCCAATAGTGCAAAAATAATCATAATAGGATGCAATCCCACACTCTCACCTAAAATAGCAGGCGAAATAATATTGCTTTCCAACTGCTGTATAACGACCATCACAATAAAAACATAGACCCCAAGGGTCTTTGATTTCAGCAAGGCCAAGGATATGGCAAAAACTGAACCAATTATGGGCCCAAAATAGGGAATCAACTCCATTATACCGATGATTATACTTAAAAGCAAAACATAGTTCATTCCAACTAATTTTAGACCCAGGGCACTAAAAACTGCCACAAGAATTGCCACTATTAGATGCCCCCTTATAAAACACATGAGAACATCATCAATTTCCGCCCATAAAGAAATAAAATCATCCCTCACAGCGGCAGGGGGGAAAAACATTATTTTTCTACTGAAGCCGTTCCAATCTTTTAAAATGTAAAAAGCCAGAATTGGTGCTAAAAATATGCTGATCGCTTGTGAAAATAAACCCATCAAGGAATTTGCCAGCTGACGCATTTCTCTCAAAATTACGGCCTCGATCTTTTTGAAACTTTCATCCATTACCTTACCTATGCTTTCAGGGACCGCTAAGCTCCGCAGTTTACTGTACAGGCTGTTTACACATTGCTGTCCTTCCTGAATCAAGCCGGGAATCGCATCTGAGACTTCATTTAACTCTTGATTGATTATTGGGATACCAAAAGTGACAAGCAAA
>JAAYRB010000192.1 GCA_012519005.1 Clostridia bacterium | reverse complement strand
GGCAGGGTACTTACTAAAATCGCTGCTGATAGGGTTCATTTAATCACCGTGAGGGATGAGAATTCCAGGAAGCTGCTGGAAAACTTAGGGGTGGCAAGGCCTGAGATAAAAGTTGTCTCGGATCCGGTAATGGCCTTGGCTCCTGCCCCCAGGGACAGACAGAAAGGACTAGAACTCTTAACCCATCTGGGCATGGAAAAAGCATTGGGAAGCGAGTCATCAATTATCGGTGTGTCTGTAAGATCCTGGCCGGGCAGCCAGGTATTTATGGAGGGACTTGCCGCCCTTTGCGACGATTTGGCCAGGCAGGGATGGCAGATTCTGTTTACTCCTATGCATTTCCCGGAAGATTTGAAAATATCCGAAAATATTGCCGGGATGATGGAAAATGAATCATATATCCTTGACAGGGAAATTGACCTTCCACTGCTCCTGGGTGTCATGTCTAATTTGGAATTCCTTATGGGTATGAGGCTCCATTCCTTGGTTTTTGCGGCGGTTTCTGGGACTCCTTCCATAGGCATATCCTATGATCCAAAAATAGACAGCTTTGTGGAGCAAATTGGGCAGTTTAATGGTGGTCGTGTGGAGGATCTAGACTACAGGAAATTTAGGGACATGGTTTTCAGTGCCTTGGATAACCTCCCTCAATCTCGCCAAACACTTTTGGAAAGGGTTCCCATTCTTCGGAATACCGCCTTAGGGGCGGCAAGTCTGGCAATGAATTTGGCGGGAGGAAGGAACCGGAAGATAAAATAAAACATCAATGAGGTGTTTTGGGATTGGGTAATAAAGTTGCTCGGGCAGCTGTTATTGTTCTTATAATGAATTTAATCAGCAGGCTGTTGGGTTTTGCAAGAGATGTGGTAATCGCAAAGGAATTTGGTGCCGGCGGAGCCACTGATGCTTTTATGGTGGCCTATACCATTCCATACTTTCTACAGTCTATCTTAGGGATGGCCTTTGTGATGGTTATTGTGCCCATCCTTACAAAATATGCTCTGGAGGGCAGGACTCATGAGGTCTGGAGGGCGTCAAGCATTGTCTTGAACTGGACTCTAGCAATTTTGGTGTTGGTAACCCTCCTGGGAATGTTGGTCTCTGGGGGCTTGGTTGGCTTAATGGCGCCGGGTTTTTCACAGGAGCTGACGGAACTGGCCCGACAGTTGACCTTCATCATGTTTCCTTCCATAATTTTCATGGGTTTGGGTATGCTGGTTACTGGAATATTAAATGCCCACCATGTCTTTGGCACCCCTGCTTTTGCCCCGGCAGCGGAGAATATCATCTTGATAGCCATTATCATAATTTTCGGGTCCAGGCTGGGTGTTCATGCAATGGCTGTGGGTACCTTATTGGGGTTTATATTCTTCCTTCTTATCCAGATTCCCAGCATGCGTAAATTAGGCTTTAGCTATGAGCTGAGTTTTGATGTGGGGCATCCCGCATTAAAAAAGACAGCTGCCAGTATAATTCCCATTATATTTGGGGTTGGGGTTAACCAGATCTACCTGGCTCTGAACAGGTTTTTTGCGTCCATGGTGGCTGTGGGCAGCATCACGGCCATTGATTTTGCCTACAGGTTGATAAATTTACCCATTGGTATTTTTGCCGCGGCGGTTTCAACGGTGGTTTTCCCCACAATGTCCCAGCAGGCAGTTTCCAGGGACGAGGTGGGATTGTGTGATACCTTGACAAGGGGTTTGAACATGGTAGCCTTGATCACCATACCTTCAGCGGTTGGATTGATGGTGTTGAATATTCCTGTGGTTGAACTACTTTTTCAAAGAGGGGCTTTTGACGGCCGAGCAACAGCCATGACAGGCACCGCCCTAGTGTATTTTTCATGGGGTATTCTTGGCTGGGGTGCTAATATGGTGCTGGTTAGGGCCTATTATGCTGTCAATGACATCAGGACACCTGTTACCACTGGTATTGTTTCTGTGATTGTAAACATTCTCTTGAGTTATCTCTTTCTTTCGAGATTGGGGCATGGTGGGCTGGCCCTGGCAAATTCCTTGGCGGTATTAACCCACTGCCTGCTGCTTTTCTTGTTTTTATCCCGCCGCTTACCCCATTTGAAGTTCACTTCCTTAGCAATGCCTTTATTCAAGGTAATTCTTGCGTCTGTTTTCATGGGGGCAGCGGTTTACTATGTCAATCAGATACTGACGGTACCTTTGTTCCTGGAGGTATTAATTTCTGTTTTGACCGGTGTTGTTGTCTATATACTGATGGCCTTGCTTTTGGGAATTAAGGAAATTAACCAGATAAAAAACCTGGTTCCAAAAAGAATGCAGACTCCATGATAATTATTACAAAAATATTTAATAGGTATTAGAAGATGATATACATTTCCCATGGGTCTGTCTAAGGGGATGAAAATATTTAATAAAACCCAGGGGTTAATTGGTGTTACCGGCAGGTAAAGGATGATTTCATGTAGAATAAACTACAGACTTGGAGGTAATGAAATGTATTCTATAGAAGATATACAGGAAATACTTCCCCACAGATATCCCTTTCTATTGGTGGACAGGATAGTGGAGATGGAAGAAGGGAAACGGGTGGTGGGCGAGAAAAATGTTACCATCAATGAACCTTTCTTTCAGGGGCATTTTCCTGGGAGGCCGGTGATGCCCGGAGTTCTAATCATTGAGGCCATGGCCCAGGTGGGGGCTTTAGGTATTCTTAGTCTTCCAGAATTTCAGGGACAATTGATTTTATTCGCTGGTATAGACAAAGCCCGCTTTCGCCGTCAGGTGGTTCCCGGGGATCAGCTGCGTATAGAAGTGAATGTCACAAGGATCAGGGGCATGGTGGGTAAAAGCGAGGCCAAGGCTTTCGTGGGGGAGGATTTGGCGGCGGAAGCCCAATTGATGTTCGCGGTGGGCGAATAAGTATCCAGTTTAGGGGGAGCAGAATGGAAGAGTTTCAAACAATGGGGATAATCTTATTATGTACGGCGGCGGCAGTGTATTTGGTTACCCCTCTAATAAAAAGGCTGTCCTGTGTTATTGGGGCGGTTGATGAACCGAACTATAGAAAGATTCATTCCTGTCCCATGCCGCGGCTTGGGGGGGTGGCCATCTATCTTGGTTTTGCCGGGGCACTGGTTTTTACTCAGCCCATGGGGAAAACAGAAACCGGACTCCTGGCAGGATGTACATTGATTGTTCTTACGGGGATTATAGATGATATTTGGGGTCTTTCCCCCAAGGCTAAGCTTGCGGCCCAGGTAGCGGCGGCAGGTATTTTAGTGTCCTTTGGCATAACTGTGGAATTCATAACAAACCCCTTTAACAACGCCAGCGGGGTGATATTTTTAGGGAAGCTGGCAGTCCCGCTGACAATACTTTGGATTATTGGTGTTACTAATGCTTTGAATCTCATCGATGGGTTGGATGGTCTGGCGGCGGGGACCTCTGCTATTGCCGCTATCACCATGGCCATAGTGGCTTGGGTGGAAGGTGGAGCCTT
>JAAYRB010000191.1 GCA_012519005.1 Clostridia bacterium | reverse complement strand
TTTTCTTTATGGCCTTAATCGCCGTATAATTTTTATCTATGAATGTAACATGGTGGGCACCCCTGCTCAAAGCCTCAATACCTAGGCCACCTGTACCCGCAAAGGCTTCCAATACATTTTTTTCAATAATTTCCGAGCCCAAAACATTGAAAATTGCTTCCTTTACCTTGTCCTTTGTAGGCCTAGTGCCGCGGCCTGAAGGGGATTTAAGGCGCCTTCCCTTATATTTTCCAGCTATGACCCTCATGTTTTTATCACCTTAAAGGAAATTATAGCATAAATATGAATTGCAGCAGAAAAATATTTTAAAAAATAATTACTGTCACAGGTATATTATCTTTTGTTTTTGATCAAAATATCAAATGTACAAGGAAACATTTTTACGAAGAGCTTTGAGGTTATTTATCTAAATAACCCTCCCCCATGAGCTCTTCCTCCGGTTTCTCCTCTCCCAAGTTGCCAGTATTGGCAACTACAAAAACCCACAGGTCTTGAACCTGTGGGTTTTATTTATTTCAACTACATTGGTTTTTTAGGCTTACTGGAGCCCATGGCATGGGATCTCAGTCGATTGGAGCAGTTTTCACAGATATATACCGCCCCCTCGCGGGCTATTTTAAAATAATCCCCATGAATTTTCGTAATTGTCTCTTTTTTGCCGCATATGGAGCATTGAACCTCCAAGAAGAAGCCCCCCCCTCATCGGATGAAAACATTGGAATGTGAATATTTTCTACGACGAAGTTGGGGATTCCTTCCCCGGCGGGTTTTTACCCCTTCAATACCCCCATGGGTTTGAGCTGGACCACCTTCTTTGTTATCTCTATATCAGCTAAGGTGTCCACCACTGTTTCAATGTCTTTGTATGCACCTGGAGCCTCGTCTATAACCTTCCTGGGCCTGTGGAAATGTACAACATCCTCCATGCTGTCCGTAAATTCTTTTTCAGTTATGGTTTTTCTAGCGGCAGTCCTAGATAGGACTCTGCCGGCACCGTGATTGACAGAATAAAATGTTTCTTCCGCCAATTGTGTACCCACCACAACATAGGAAGCAGTACCCATGGTGCCCGGTATAACAGCCGGCTGACCCGTAGATAGGTATTTTTCATTATTATCCTTGTGTCCCTCTGGAAGAGCCCTGGTGGCACCCTTTCTGTGAACAAGCAGCTCCTCACCATCATATTCCTCAAATTTTGCAATATTGTGGGCCACGTCGTAGATGAGATCAAGACCTAGTTTATCCCAGGAACATGCAAAGACCTTGGAAAAAGAGTTTCTGATATAATCAGTTATTATCTGTCTGTTTGCAAAAGCAAAGTTCGCCGCGGAAGCCATGGCAGCGAGATACTGCTTACCCAATTCGGAGTCCAGGGGGGCATAAGCCAACCCCCTATTGGGTAGGGTAACCCCATTCTTTTTTGCCCAACGGATCATGGATGAAGAAAAATCATTACATATCTGATGCCCAAATCCCCGACTGCCTGTATGAACCATTATTGTCAGCATATCCTTTTTCAGGCCGAAAGCCTCGGCGATATCTTGATCAAACACCTCTGAAATGCAGCCGATTTCAATAAAATGGTTGCCGCTTCCAATGGTGCCCAGTTGATCACCCCTGGATACAGCCCTGGAAGATACCGCACTTAAATCACCGCCGGGAATCCTCCCGTATTCCTCTATATTATTCAAATCATCCTCGGTGCCTAGACCATATGTCCTCACAACTTCCTGGGCACCGAGATCTGCGATCCGTTTGAGATCAATATTTCTGAGTCTTTTGTCGCTGCTCTTTTTTCCCAGCCCCAGGGGGATCCTCTTTTCTATTTCTCTCAGCAGAGTCTGGAGCTGTTTTTTATCAACCTCCCTGCTGGGTATATCGGTTTTAATCAGCCGAACACCGCAGTTTATGTCCATCCCCACAGCACCGGCAGATACCAGCCCATCCCTGGCCGTGGCCATCACCCCTCCGATGGGAAGGCCAAATCCT
>JAAYRB010000190.1 GCA_012519005.1 Clostridia bacterium | reverse complement strand
TATACAAAGCCAGAGGCTATAGGCCGCTCAATCCGGCAAAAAACGGCCCTGTGGAGGCAGATAACACACAGGTAGGTATAAATGATTACCAGAGCATGACAAAGGCTGAAATAGCCGAAATTCTGACCGAGAAGGGCATTGACTTTAACCCAAGGGATAGAAAAGACAAGCTATTAGAGCTACTCATGGCGGGTGATTAAAATGACACCGGAGCAGATACGAGAAGCATACCTGGAATGGATTGAAAGATATTGCAACAATGAATTTGAAACAGAGGATCTCCCCGGGGGAATTAAGCTCGCACTAGATAAGCTCGTGGAGGTGGACCCGCTATCTTTCAACATAACCAGCGAAAAGTTATCGGACATGGGACAAACCTTTGCCAGTGATGGGGGAATACCCAAATTTATTTATAACTGGATAGACCCTTATAAGAGGGTGAGATCACTATGACAGTAGAGGATAAAAGCCGGGTGCCGGAGTTTCTAAAAATGATGGATGAATTATATTCAACCAGGCTTGAGATAGGAATATTCGGCGATGGCAAGGGCGGAGAAGCCCACGACAAGGGCAAACCGATTACAGTCCTGGGGATAGCCACCGTAAATGAATTTGGGCTGCAGATTAAGATTACAGACAAAGCAAGGAACTACTTAAGAGCAGTCGGGATGCCGATTAAAAGGGGCACTTCCCACATCAATATACCGGAGCGCAGCTTTATCAGAAGCGGATATGATGACAGCAAGGGAAAGATGATGGAAAAGGGAGAGGCGCTGCTTAAAAAAGTTATTGGCCTTGAATTACCCGTATCGGTGTTTTTTGATGCCCTGGGCGAATATGCGGTAGGGTTAATCCAGGAGTATTTGACGGATATAAGGAGTCCTAAAAACCATCCATTCACAGTAGCCAGGAAAGGCAGCAGCAATCCCTTGATTGATACTGGACTGCTTAGGCAATCCATAGAGTATCAAGTTGTTAGAAAGTAGGTGGGATTATGAGCGGCTATAATTTTAAGAGGTTACTACAAAAATATGCCACATCGCCGGTGTATGCGCTTATGGAAGGCCAAGGCCACAGGGACCCCTATAACGGCGGGGAATGGGTGCCAGGTGAGATAACGGAAGCCGAAATTGATGGAGCTGCTGTGGTGCCCTTGTCCAATGAGGATTTAAGATTTGATGAGGGCGGCACATATAATGCCGAAGATAGAAAGCTGTATTGCCATGAAGATGTGGCACTGGGAACAAAAATAAAGCACCAAGACAACACTTATACCGTCCTGGAAAAGCGGGATTATTCCGAGCATGCAGGAGGGCTGTATATCTATTTTATGAAACGGGGTGATAGGGATTGATAGCTTAAAAAATATTATTGTTCAGGGCTTATATGAGCATCTTGGAATCATCCCTGTGCCCCTGGAGGACCTGCAGCCCAAAGACGAATATCCCTACATCACTTACAATTTCATAAACCCGTATACACAGTTTAGAGGGCAGGGAAACGAATGCAGGGGCCTAGTTCCTTCCGAAGATGAAAGATTTGAATTTGACATCGAGG
>JAAYRB010000189.1 GCA_012519005.1 Clostridia bacterium | reverse complement strand
GACTTTGGCTCTTTACAGATCCGCGGGTAGGGTATTGATGGCCCATGGTGAACCCAAGGGGGGTAGAGGTGGAAAAGGACTGGGAGGGGAAAACAAGACTCGCCTTAGTTCCTAGGTGGGTCTGACCCTCGGCCTATCAAATCCATCCTTTCCCCCACCAGTATAAAGGATTCCACGAAAGCAGCATAGAAGTTTTACTTTAGCCTGCTGCTGTAGTAAAATTAGATAGTTTGGTAGATTTCCCAATATCTTCCCCTGGTCTACATTATGGAACAAATAATTTGCCGGGAAAGGATGAATAAGATGGATAAGCTCGTTTTACCGGATAGTGCTGGATTGATGGCGATGGGGCTTAAGATCGGTCTCATCGTGCCCCATGATGACATGGCATCCATTACGGCGGAAGCAGTAAAGCCGGTAGCCGCCGACAATGATATTGTATGTATCACCGAGGCTGTGGTGGCTAGATCCCAAAACCGCTATGTAACCTGTAAGGAAATGGCCTTGGAGGTCCAGGAAAAATTAAACCTAAAGCCGGGAAGCACATTGGCAGTAATTAGTCCCATTGCCAGCAGAAACCGCTTTGCCTTGATTATGAAAACCCTAGCCATGGCCACCCGGGGCGGTAAGGTCATCGTCCAAATGTCCATCCCCTTCGATGAGGTGGGCAACCAGGTGGTAGATGAGGAATTTGTCACCACGAGACTGAGGCTTAAAAAGACATTGCAGAGCCTCTTGGATGCCCGGGGGAATACGCCTATGCTCAATGTTCTCATCCGGGAGATAGTGGCTGCCCTGAAGCTGCAGGAGATCGGATACCACATTATTGCTATTCGGAAGATAACAGGCCAGGGCATTGCTGATCTAACAGTGAGGACACCGGAAGGGAAACTGGCCGTGGTGGAGGTCACCTTCGCCGACATGGAAAGGGCCGCCAATAAGGCCATTGAGATAAAGAGGGATGTGCCCGGTGCGGAGCTGGCCATGGCAGCAGCGGTTAACCTTGAACATAAATATCTGACTCTGGTGGATGCAAAAAAATATGTGGAGAAGGGGGAAGGAGAAGCAGTAAAGCTTGATTTTTCCCAGCAGCAGGACAGCTATACTGAGACAGATGCCATCTTTACCAATGAGATGGGTGATCTTGTTTTCTCTCATCCCGTCACCGGGGTGGATTACAGAGAACTGTATCTCCAGATGATCCAGGAGGGCGGAGCCAAAGGGAAGGTCATATTTACCAATAATCCTCTAAAAGTTTATAATCTGGGGTATATCGACGGTGTATGTATCGGTGCTGTGCATGAACGGGAGAAATTGAGGGAGCTCTTCCATTCCTTCGGGGCCATGGTCCCGGTGACCACAATCCGGGAGATCGGCCCGGAACCTTGGGGCCTCATTGGATCCAATGTTTCCGATTATGAGGAGGGTGTACTGAAGCTTCTTCCCGAGGATGCCAACGAAACCGCGGAAGATATAAAAAGGAAAATTTACGAGGAAACCGGCAAGGATGTGGAGATCCTGATCTTTGGTGACGGTGCCTACAAGGACCCGGATACGGGGATCTATGAGCTGGCGGACCCCCATCCCGCCGTGGGTGTCAGCAGCGGCCTAAAAAATGCCGGGCTGCGTACGGGCACTAAATTGAAGCTCTTGGTGGATACCCTTCATCGTCAGGGATATTCCCGTGAGGAAATTATTGAATATATGGAAAAGAGAAAAGGAGAGACAGCGGCGGAAAGCCTGGGGACAACGCCCAGGAGTGCCACCAGCATTATTGCCACCCTAGCGGATCTGGTTGCCGGGTCTGCGGATGCCGGTACCCCCATTGTTTTGGTAAGAGGGTTTAATTTAAGTAAGGAATAAGCCCTCCGGGGAAGGAGAAAAACCACCTCTCCGAGAAATATAACTTATAGAAGATACGGCGATTATTATATTTTTCCAGCAAATATGTATTTTACAAATAAATATATACAGCGGAAAGGTTCGGCATAGGATATCAAATTTAAATTCAATAATATTCGTAAAAGGAATTGCTTAGGTTTCTTGCCCTCAAGGGTGAGAAGCCTTCCTTTGTTTTTGGGGGTATTTCATACATTTAATATGGTAAAGGTATATCTACCAAAAATAACCCGGATATATGCCGAAATCAGCAGTCGTATCGTTACTAAATGAAGGGGGTCGGGAAATGTCCACAGCCAAAAAACAAGAAGCAGGTACAGACATAGTAACTATTGGTGACGACGAAACTCATCTGACCATCCAGGATGTGGCCGCCGTTGCCCGTCAGGGTAAGGAGGTGGCTCTATCAGCCAAGGGTATTGCAAAAATAGAGGCCTCTAGGGTATTTGTAGAGGATCTCACCCACAGGGGGAAGGTGGTCTACGGCGTGACCACCGGCTTTGGTAAATTCAGCAATGTGAATATAGGTTTGGACCAATTGGAGCAGCTGCAGGAAAACTTGATTGTCAGCCATGCCGTGGGTGTGGGTAATCCTCTAGGGGAGGATGTGGTGAGAGGGATCATGCTTCTTCGGGCCAATGCCCTAGCCCGGGGGTATTCTGGGGTAAGGCCCCAGGTGGTAGAAACATTGGTGGAAATGCTCAATAAAGGTGTGCATCCCATCATTCCTGAGAAGGGCTCCCTAGGGGCCAGCGGTGATTTATGCCCCCTGGCACATATGACTTTAGTAATGATCGGCCGGGGTGAGGCATACTATAGGGGAGTATCCAGGCCGGGAAAGGTGGCCATGAATAAAGCGAAAATCCCTGTGATCAGCCTCCAGGCCAAGGAAGGTCTGGCCCTAATAAACGGTACCCAGGCCATGACAGCCATAGGGGCATTGGCACTCCACGACGCGGAGACCATTGTCAGAACTGCGGATATCACAGCCGCCATGACTTTTGAGGCTCTGGAGGGCACCATTTCCGCCTATGATCATAAAATCTCCAAGGTAAGGCCCCATGGGGGGCAGGGTAAGGTGGCTGCCAACCTCCGTAGAATTTTAAAAGGGAGCAGGATACTGGCTGATTCCAAGCAGGATCAGGTGCAGGATGCCTATGCTCTTCGATGTGTACCCCAAGTGCATGGGGCTTCCAGGGATGCTTTGGATTATATCAGGAACATAATTGAGACTGAGATGAATTCCGTCACGGATAACCCGCTGATTTTCCCCGAGGAAGGGGAAGTGATCTCCGGGGGGAATTTTCATGGGCAGCCCATCGCCCTGGCCATGGACTTCCTGGGTATCTGTATGTCGGAGATAGCCAATATAGGAGAGAGGCGAATCGAGCGTTTGGTAAACCCCGCACTCAATGCAGGATTGCCGGCGTTTTTGACCCGGAAGGGGGGGCTCAATTCCGGACTCATGATTGCTCAATATACCGCCGCCTCTTTGGTGTCTGAAAACAAGCTGCTGGCTACCCCGGCCAGCGTGGATTCCATACCCAGCTCCGCCAATCAGGAGGATCATGTGAGTATGGGGACTATCGCCGCCCGAAAAGCCGCTGCCATCGTGGAAAATACCAGTTATGTGCTGGCCGTGGAGCTGCTCTGTGCTTCCCAGGCCCTGGATTTGAGGGGCGGAAAGCCCGCCCCCGGCACCGGTGCCGCACGTAAGGTCCTTAGGAAGGAAGTGCGTCCTCTGGGACAGGACCGGGAGATGAAAGGGGATATGGACAAGGCCCGGGATCTGATTAAACAAGGTATTATTCTGGATGCCGTGGAAGGGGTCGTTAATCCACTGCACTGATAATCTAAAAAAAGGGGGTTTGGTGGAATGATTGGTAATTATGAAATTTCTCAAGCCATGACAATAAAGCTAGATAATGAACTGCCGGAAATGCCGGAGTTTGTCGAGGGTATCCGAAGGGCGCCCAGTAGGGGTTTTCGTTTGAGCCCGGAGCAAACCAAGGTTGCCCTATAAAATGCGCTGCGTTATGTACCGGAGGAGCTGCATGAAGAGCTGGCCCCGGAATTTTTGGACGAGCTGCTCACCTGGGGCAGGATATATGCTTATCGATATAGGCCTCCGGGAAGGATTTATGGAAAGGCTATTCATGATTATCGGGGCAATTGTACTGAGGGCAAGGCCTTCCAGGTGATGATTGACAACAACCTGGATTTCCATGTGGCCCTCTACCCCTATGAACTAGTGACCTATGGGGAGACGGGAAGTGTGTGCCAGAACTGGCTTCAGTACCGGTTGATCAAAAAATATCTTGAGGTCTTGACCGAGGATCAGACTCTGGTTGTTGCCTCCGGTCATCCTCTGGGATTATTCCCCTCCAAGCCCGAAGCACCCCGGGTGATCATCACCAATGCTCTAATGGTGGGGCTTTTCGACAATCCCCATGACTGGGAAATCGCCGAGCAGATGGGGGTGGCCAATTACGGCCAGATGACCGCCGGGGGCTGGATGTATATTGGGCCCCAGGGTATCGTCCATGGAACTTTTAATACTTTACTCAATGCCGGTCGGCTGAAATTGGGCATCGCCGATGACGGTGATCTGAAGGGTCGCCTCTTTTTGTCCTCGGGTCTCGGCGGGATGAGCGGGGCCCAGGGGAAGGCCGTAGAGATAGCCGGCGGTGTGGGGGTAATTGCGGAAGTAGATTATTCCAGGATTATGACCCGCCACCAACAGGGCTGGGTGAAAAAGGTTTCCACGGATCTTGCGGAAATTTTCAAGGTGGCCCAGGAACATTTGGACAAGAAGGAGCCTATTTCCATCGCCTATCATGGCAATATAGTGGATCTCTTGGAGTATGTGGTGAAAAATGATATTCATGTGGATCTTCTTTCCGATCAGACCTCCTGCCATGCGGTTTATGAGGGGGGCTATTGTCCCCAGGGCATCAGCTTTGAGGAGCGGACCAGGATGCTCTCAGAGGATGGGAAAAAATTCAACAAACTGGTGGATGAAAGCCTGAAGGTCCATTTTCAGCTGATCAAGGAGTTGACCCGAAGGGGTACATATTTCTTCGATTACGGTAATTCCTTTATGAAGGCCGTATATGATGCCGGGGTCAAGGAGATTTCCAAGAACGGCGTGGATGAAAAGGATGGCTTTATTTTCCCCTCCTATGTGGAGGATATCATGGGGCCCATGCTCTTTGATTATGGCTATGGCCCTTTTAGGTGGGTATGTCTCAGCGGAAGATATGAGGATTTGCTGAAGACGGATCATGCGGCTATGGAATGTATTGATCCGGATCGCCGGGGGCAGGATCGGGATAATTATATCTGGATTAGAGATGCGGATAAGAATCAGCTGGTGGTGGGCACCCAGGCCCGGATACTTTATCAGGATGGGGAAGGCCGCATCAAGATTGCTCTGAAGTTCAATGAGATGGTGAGGAATGGAGAGATCGGCCCGGTGATGCTTGGCCGGGATCATCATGATGTGAGCGGTACGGATTCTCCTTTCCGGGAGACGGCCAATATCAAGGACGGCAGCAATGTGATGGCGGATATGGCGGCCCATTGTTTTGCAGGAAATGCTGCCCGGGGGATGAGTCTTGTGGCTTTACATAATGGCGGCGGTGTGGGTGTGGGGAATGCCATCAACGGCGGATTTGGGTTGGTGCTGGACGGGAGCCGGGAGGTGGATGAGATAATCCAATCCGCTTTTCTATGGGATGTGTATGGTGGTGTAGCCCGGCGTGCCTGGGCAAGGAATGAAAACTCCATCGAAACCAGCATCCGCTTCAATGACGAATACGAAGCTAGGGGGCATATCACCATCCCATATATTGCCAAAGACGAGCTGGTGGACACAGTCGTAAACAAAGCCCTCTCCAACCACGGGGACGGACTCTTTGGTTGACTTTGCAGTCATTCCAACCACAGGGACGGACTCTTTGGTTGGTTCGGCGATCATGCTATTCCCTTTGATTTAATTGCTAAAGCCCCGAGGCAATGGGCTGTAAACTCGTTAAGGGTT
>JAAYRB010000028.1 GCA_012519005.1 Clostridia bacterium | reverse complement strand
CGTATTCCACGTGGGAGGTGGCTATGGTGATGCCTCTTTCCCTTTCTTCCGGTGCGTTGTCAATTTGGTCGTAAGCTGTGGCGTCGGCAAAGCCCTGTTTTGATAGGGTGGCAGTGATTGCCGCCGTTAGGGTGGTCTTACCGTGGTCCACGTGACCAATGGTCCCTATATTCACATGGGGTTTCGTCCTCTCAAATTTTTCCTTGGCCATCTTTTTACTCCTCCTTTTAAGGTTTAGTAACCTCTTTTTTCTACTATTTCCCTGGAAATGCCCTTAGGCACCTCATCAAAATGGGATAACTGCATGACATAAGTACCTCTACCCTGGGTTAAGGATCTCATTACCGTGGCGTACCCAAACATTTCCGATAACGGCACGAGGGCCTTTATCACCTGTGCCCCGGATTGGGGATCAATGTTTTCAATATTGCCCCTCCTGGAATTCAGATCGGCAATAACATCCCCCATATAATCTTCAGGGACAACAACCTCAACTCTCATCACAGGCTCCAACAGCACAGGGTCCGCCTTGGAAAAGGCATCCCTGAAGGCATAGGAACCAGCAATCTTAAAGGCTATTTCCGATGAATCAACATCATGATGAGACCCATCTATCAGGCCCACCTTGATATTCACAACAGGATATCCGGCCAACAAGCCGTTTTCTAGGCTGCCTTTAACTCCCTCATCCACTGAAGGAATATACTCCTTGGGGATTACACCCCCAACGGTTCGGTTTTCAAAGAGATAATCCCCTTCTTCATCTTCATGAAGAGGCTCCATCTCGATAACCACGTGACCGTATTGGCCCCGCCCCCCTGTTTGCCTAACGAATCTCCCCACTCCCCTTGCCTTTTTCCTAATGGTCTCTTTATATGCCACCTGGGGTTTCCCTATATTTGCCTGTACCTGCCACTCGCGCAGAAGGCGATCTACGATAACCTCAAGGTGCAGCTCACCCATCCCGGAAATTATAGTTTGCCCTGTTTCTGGGTTTATATGGCTCTTGAATGTAGGGTCTTCATCGGAGAGCCTTTTTAATGCCGCGGACATTTTTTCTTGATCATCCCTGGTCTTGGGCTCAATGGCTATATCGATCACAGTTTTCGGGAATTTTATGGACTCAAGAAGTATGGGCTTATCTTCATCGCAAAGGGTGTCTCCTGTGGCAGTATGCTTTAGACTAACAGCAGCGGCAATATCCCCCGCCCTGACCTCAGCAGTTTCCTCTCGATGGTTTGCGTGGAGCTTCAGTATACGCCCAATTCTTTCCTTTTTCTCTTTGGCCGGGTTATAGATGTACGAACCTGCCTTCAATACACCGGAATAAACTCTAAAAAACGTCAAGGTACCCACATAGGGGTCACTCATTATTTTAAATGCAAGAGCGGCAAAGGGCTCATCATCACTGGATTCCCTGGTAACTTCTTCACCGGTGGACGGCTGAATGCCGCTCACAGGGGGAACCTCCTTCGGGGAGGGAAGATAATCCACAATAGCATTTAACAGAGACTGGACACCCTTGTTTCTAAAAGAAGATCCGCAAAGCACTGGTACCACCTTTACGGATAGGGTGGTCCTCCTTATCCCCTGCTTGAGATCATCAATGGATATTTTCTCATTGTTTAAATATTTCTCCATGATCTCTACGTCATTTTCTGCAATATTTTCTACCAATTTATCCCTAGATGACTCTACTACATCTCTCATGTCATCTGGGATTTCGATTTCCTCCATGGCACCTGTATCATCATATACGAAGGCTTTTTCTTCAACAAGATCCACAATGCCCCTATAATTTTCCTCCGCACCAATGGGAATAGTTATGGAAACGGGGTTAGCACCTAAGTTTTCTCGCATCATTTCCACTGCACGGAAATAATCTGCACCAACACGATCCATCTTGTTGACATAAGCTAAGCGGGGCACATCATATTTATCCGCCTGGCGCCACACTGTTTCGGACTGGGGCTCAACACCCCCCACTGCACAAAATATTGCAATGGCCCCATCAAGTACCCTCAGGGATCTTTCCACCTCAATAGTAAGGTCCACGTGCCCTGGCGTATCAATAATATTAATACGATGTCCCTCCCAATGGCATGTGGTTGCGGCAGATGTGATAGTTATACCTCTTTCCTGTTCCTGTTCCATCCAATCCATTGTAGCAGCCCCATCATGAACCTCTCCCATTCTGTGTACTCGACCGGTATAGAATAAGATTCTTTCAGTTGTGGTTGTTTTGCCCGCATCGATATGGGCCATTATTCCAATATTTCTAACCCTATCTAGGGAAAACACTTCGTCCATTATTGTCCTCCTTTCTGCATCCCGGAGAGTCGAGCTGCTTGAAAACTACCATCTATAGTGAGCAAAAGCCTTATTCGCCTCCGCCATTTTATGGGTATCTTCTCGCTTCCTAACTGCACCACCAGCACCTTCCGCTGCCTCTAAAAGTTCAGCGGCTAATTTTTCCTGCATACCCCTACCTTTTCTTCCTCTTGCATAGCTCACAATCCAACGTATGGCAAGGGCTTGCCTTCTATCCTGCCTGACCTCTACGGGAACCTGGTAGGTGGCACCCCCAACACGGCGGGCCCTGACCTCCAGGATAGGCTTGACATTTTCCATGGCCTGTTTGAAAACCTCCATGGGGTCCTCACCACTTTTTTCCCCAATTATCTCAAGAGCCCCATATACAATCTTCTCTGACAGGCCTTTTTTGCCATCACGCATAATATGATTAATAAGTTTACCTAGGGCATAATCCCCGTAAATAGGTTCTTCATACCCCGTGTATCTGGATATGCTCCCTTTCCTTGACATCCACTTCCCTCCTTTTTAGCTATTTTTCAATCTGCTGCCATATGAATTTATCATCTAGGCTTCTTTGCACCGTATTTTGAGCGGGCCTGCTTCCTGTCTTCCACCCCCGCCGCATCAAGGGTGCCGCGAACAATATGGTATCTTACGCCGGGTAGGTCTTTGATTCTTCCACCTCTCACAAGAACAACGGAGTGCTCCTGAAGGTTATGACCGATACCAGGGATATAGGCATTAACCTCAATACCATTGGTCAACCTTACTCTAGCTACTTTTCTCAGTGCAGAGTTGGGCTTTTTCGGTGTTGCGGTAAATACTCTTGTACACACTCCACGCCTTTGAGGGCAATTCCTCAGTGCAGGTGAGGTGGTTTTTTTCGTCATTTGCTTTCTGCCCTTCCTAATCAGCTGGTTAAGGGTTGGCATCTACAGCACCTCCTTTCAAATAATAAGTAGTGTCTTACTCCTGGATCAGGGCCGCGGAAGCGGCCCCTACATCAATATTACAGGCATTACCCAGTTCTTTCATAGAATCTACCATAACAACCTCAATGCCTTTTTCTTTGCAAGTTTTCATCAAGGGGTCTACAACATGATTCTCAGCATCCCTGGCGATGTATACTACCTTGGCCCTTCCATTTTGTACGGCTTTGGAGGTTTGCTTTGTACCAAAAACCCTACTGGCAGCCTCTTTCAAATCCGTCAGCGACAACACCACCATCCCCCTTCAGCAATAACATACTTTTCAAGTCTACCATCCATAATCTCCGCTGTCAATAAAAATCAGGATGGGCATGCAAATAAGCCAAAACCTTCGCCCGGCTTATTCCACAGGTTCATCCCCCGGGGCACTGCCTTCGCTGGATTCTCCGGCGGGGCCCGCAACCTCAACACCGCGGTACCTTGCCATTCCTGTTCCAGCAGGAATGAGCTTCCCAATAATAACATTTTCCTTAAGGCCCAGCAGTGGATCAACCTTACCCTTAATGGCCGCCTCGGTCAGAACGCTTGTGGTTTCTTGGAAAGATGCGGCGGATAAAAATGAATCCGTGGCAAGAGAAGCCTTGGTTATTCCTAAAATCACAGGTCTGGCAATAGCCGCCCTCTGGCCCGTTTCCATGGCCCTGCGGTTTTCCTCTTCAAAATCAAAAATATCCACTAAGCCTCCAGGCAGCAGGTCCGTATCCCCTGCATCTTCAACTTTAACTTTTCTGAGCATTTGGCGTATTATAATTTCTATATGCTTGTCATTTATATCCACACCCTGCATACGGTAAACCCTCTGAACCTCTTCCAGCAGATAATTCTGCACGCCGCGGATACCCTTGACCTTCAGCAAATCATGGGGGTTGATGGAACCCTCCGTAAGCTCATCACCGGCCTTTACCTGGTCCCCATTCTTTACTCTTATCCTGGACCCATAGGGTGATACATACTCAGCGGCCTCCCCATTCCTGCCCGTAACTTGTATTTTTCTTCTGCCTTTATCCTCGGTAATGCTTACCTGGCCGTCAATTTCAGTGATAATGGCCTGACCTTTAGGCTTGCGGGCCTCAAAAAGCTCTTCCACCCTTGGCAAACCCTGGGTAATATCCTCCCCAGCTACACCACCGGTATGGAAGGTTCTCATAGTCAACTGGGTCCCGGGCTCACCTATGGATTGGGCTGCAATGGTTCCTACGGATTCACCGATTTCCACTAGCTTACCAACTGCCAAATCCCTGCCGTAGCATTTGCAGCATACTCCGTGCTTTGTTCTGCAAGTCAAAGCAGACCTGATTTTTAAAGACTTTATCCCTGAATCCACTATCACGGCAACCTTTTCCTCATCCAACTCCGAATCTGCTTCCAAAAGCAGCTCACCTGTGGTGGGGTTGTACACATCCTCCGACGCTATTCGACCCAGCAATCTTTCACCAAGGGATTCTACCGTTCCATCCCCATCATTATTAGTTATTTCCTTTACCTCAAGCCCCTCCGTGGTTCCACAGTCTTCCTCTCGGACAATTACGTCCTGGGAAACATCCACGAGTCTT
>JAAYRB010000188.1 GCA_012519005.1 Clostridia bacterium | reverse complement strand
TGGATGCTTTATTCCTCACCGGCTGCCCATGGATTATATAATTATATCATTAGTATTTCCCTTATTCAGAGAATCATGGAAGCATATGAAAGGGAAGATAGGACGAGAATGGATAAATATATTGCCGATAAAATCCTAAAGATTTTCAACTTTCCCCATGGTGTGGAAAATACTGAAGATGGGGTTGTTTTTTGGTTCTGTTTCAAATAAAAAAACTTAAGAATAATTACTATTAGGTCTTCCATAATTTAGATGGCCAGTATATAATATACATGTAATGAACAATGGTTTACAAAAATAAAATGCACAGGGTCCATAATGAATATGTAGTTTACTTCCAAATAACATATCCCGCAAACAAACTCACCGCGTAAAATATTAAATTAAGAGGAGGAAATAACATGGAGGAAAAAAAAGCAAACGGAATGCCTTTAATTGGTGACCCGGCACCAAGCTTCAAGGCGGTAACAACCCAGGGGGAAATCAATTTCCCAGAGGACTTCAAGGGAAAATGGGTGATTCTTTTCTCCCACCCCGCAGATTTCACCCCGGTCTGTACCACGGAGTTCATGACCTTTGCGGCAATGGCGGAAGAATTTGCTGAGCTAAATACGGAACTGCTGGGACTATCAATTGACTCACTCTATTCTCATATTGCATGGCTAAGAAAAATTCAGGAAATTGAATGGAAAGACATGAAAAACATTGAGGTGAAATTCCCTCTCATCGAAGACATTAAAATGGATGTGGCCAATAAATACGGTATGGTGCAGCCGGGTCAATCCGATACCCAAGCAGTTAGAGCAGTTTTCGTCATTGACCCTGAAGCTAAGATCAGAACGATCCTGTACTACCCGCTGTCCCTGGGCAGAAACTTTGATGAACTTAAACGCATCATCCAAGCACTTCAAAAGGCGGACAAAGAAAAAGTGGCAACACCGGCCGATTGGCGCCCCGGTGATGATCTGGTGGTCCCCACTGCCGGCTCCTGCGGCACAGCGAAAGAAAGAATGGAAAGCCAGGATGATGATATGTACTGCTTAGACTGGTTCATGTGCTTTAGAAAGGATAAATAGCCCTATTATATTTTCAAAGTTAAAAGGCTGCCCCACAGGGGCAGCCTTTGTAATGTTCTTCTTTTTCAATATTTAAAATGTGATTAGGGGCTTGATTACATTGTCTTCTTTAGTCTGCATCAATCTAAATGCTTCGTCTATTTCGTCAAAGGGGAATGTGTGAGATGTCATTAGAGTTGGATCCAATCTGCCCGCCTCAAGTAATGCCAGCATTCTCTTCATTCTAACACTGCCGCCGGGGCAAAGGTCTGTGATGATATCGATATTGGCCATACCCACTCCCCATTCTTCACGAGGAATGTGGACAAATTCGCCTTCACCGTGATATCCAATATTGGATACAGTACCGCCGGGCTTAGTAACCTTGATTGCTTGCTGGAAGCTGATGTCAAAGCCTAGGGCTTCCACGGCGGAGTCAACACCTTCACCATCTGTAAGTTCCATAATTTTTTTCACAGGATCTTCTTTAGCAAAGTCCACCACGTGATCTGCACCATATTTCTTGGACAGTTCGATTCTTTGGGGATCAGTTTCCACAGTGATAATCTTCGCAGCACCCAGCAATCTGGCCGCCACCGTTGACATTAGACCCACAGGTCCTTGTGCAAAGATAGCTACCGTACCACCCAAGGGGATTCTAGCATTTTCGGAACCAGCAAAACCTGTGGACATCATATCAGTACAATATACAGCCGCTTCGTCTGATACTCCCTCTGGAATCAACGCCATATTGGCATCAGCTTCATTTACATGGAAGTACTCTGCAAAAACTCCGTCCTTACAGTTTGAATATTTCCAACCAGCCAATGCTCCTCCTGATTGCGATGGAGCACCGCACTGTGCCGCACAGGAACCCCAGTCCGGGGTGATGGCACCGACACATACACGGTCACCGGGTTTAAAGCATTTTACTTCACTTCCTACTTCGTCCACAATACCTACAGCTTCGTGGCCAAGGGTCAGATCTGTACGCTCTCCAATGGCGCCCTGTAGGGTATGGACATCAGAAGTACAAACCAAAGCCTTAGTAGTACGGATAATGGCATCGTTCGGCCCACATGCGGGCTTTTCCTTTTCCATGAATCCTACCTCATCAATACGTTTCATTACAAATGCCTTCATGAAACTTACCTCCTTTGATTTGGGTGATAATGAGATATTATATTGAAACAAACATAACTGACTATTTTAGTAGATATACGCTGATTTCGCTGCTTCAGGCTGTAATGTTGTGATAAGGAGACAATTTATAAATATGTATGAAATTCATTTATTACCGGCGGTCCCCGGCCCGGGCTTTATAAAACAATTCCGCACACAAAGGCCGCCTCCGCTAAAATATGGCGTCTCTTTAGCCTTTTAAAGAATTTCTGTCTTGACGTTTCTTCCAACAACATGACTTCGACACTAACTTGTTAACTCCTTTAATAAAAACATATTAAAACAGGACAATTTCATGATGATGCCAAATAATCGGAAGCCCAAAAAAATAAAAACCGTAGGAGCCCCTACGGTATAATCACTCTACCTATGTTTATTTTTCAGTTTATCCAACAGTCCCGATATTTTCTCCTTCTGTTTTTCCGAACCCTCCGTATCCAGCTCAAAGTTTACATTCAACCAAGATCCTTCCCGGGTATCCTCCGGAAGCAGATCCCTGGGAAAAGCAACCTGGAATTCATCCTCCCCAAAAAGCAGAATCGCTTGATCACCTTCAAATCTGTCCACCACTGCTCTCATAAAATAACCTCCAACTGGCATTGATCTTGTTTGCCAGCAAGATATACTGTCCTCCTGTTTGTTTCCCTCAGAACAGCCAAATACTCCATCCTACATTCAAGCAATTAACCCCTTACCCAAACAATAACTTCCCCTACACCCCTACCCAGTAAAGCGAAAGATCCACAAGCTGATGCCTCAACTCCTCCCCAACCGGCCGCAAACCACATTTAGACCCGCTGATATTTCTACTCAATGGGCTTATTGATATTTATATCGTAGGTTTGCCCATCAGTAGTAATAATAATATCCCCATATATATCCGTCCTGTAAATATCAATGCCCATTTTAGTGTAAGTTTCTAGAGTCTCCCTATGGGGGTGTCCATATTTATTATCCCTACCACACATGATAATTGCAGTATCTGGATTGACTGCCCGGATAAAAGCCGGGGTAGAGCTGGTACTGCTCCCATGATGGGGAGATTTTAAAATTGTACTTTTTAGCGGCTCGTTCCTTGCAAGCATTTCCTCCTCACTAACCCTTTCCACATCACCGGTGAAAAGAAAACTTACTTCCCCCATGGTTACTTTTACCACAATGGATGAATCGTTCAAATCATCGCTGGAAGGGGAGATCGGGTGCAGCACCTCCATTACCCCACCGCCAATATCCCTGGTCATTCCTGCTCGCCCCTCGGTGAATTTAATATCCTTGCTATCGATTAAGGTAAGATAGTCTTCAAATGTTTTAGTGGTATGGGGTACGGCTGGATCTATGACTTCCTTCACCGGGATATTTTTGAGAACATCAATGAGTCCGCCAATATGGTCCGCATGGGCATGGGTCCCAACCACTAGGTGAAGCTCCTGGACACCCAGATTCTTAATGTATTTTACTACCCCACTACCCCTATCCCCGCCGTCAATCAGCACATTTTGTTCCGGGGTTTGGAGCAAAACCGCATCCCCTTGTCCCACATCTATGAAATGCACCTTAAACTCGTGGGACTCTGGCGGTTTTTCAACTGCATCCTTCTCTTTCCCCGACCCCGGCGGCTCCTCTTCCTCCCTGTGGGACACCCCCGGCCCCACAGGGGTGTCCGGTCCCTCCAAGGGCAGTAAGGGCCCCGTTATCACCAATATAAATGCCACCATCAGGGCCAAAATTGATTTCTTTATTGATTTCTTTTTTCTTTTATGTACTATTGTATCCACAAAAGAAGACATACACAGCAAGGCCCCCACGGCGGATAGTGTAAAACCTAAACCAATTTCTAGGCCAATTCGCAGGGCAAGGGCATAATATATACCTGCCGCCGCCCTCTTCCATGTTTTCCCGCTCCTGAAACCAGGAATATAACGCAGTAAACCCTTCATCAGATACCACCCCAAACTGTAGTTTCAAGCCCTTCATAGATCTCCCTTGAAAAACTTCCCGCCTCCACCGTCTACCATCATAGTCTTTTTTTGGCTTATTTCCAACCACCACATGGGGGAATTCCCGTGGTTCCACCGCCCGCCCCATGATTCCAAGGGTGCAGAGGCCTCAGAGAACCTATTTATCGTGGAATATATAAAAATAAATGGGGGAAAAATAACGGAAGCCGCAGTGAAGGATCAAAGCCTTTGGTGGATGGGGTTTTAACCAAAGGGCATAACAAAGAGAAGCCTCACGTTTGTAAGGAGGCAGGAAATCATCAAGGAGGTGATTGCCCCAATGAAAAATTCAATAAAAAAAGGGGTCTTTGTTACCCTAGCCCTTTTGTTTTTGGTAATGGGCATAGCCGGGGTGGTGCTGCCAATTCTCCCCACTACCCCCTTTCTGCTGGCAGCATCGTTTTTTTTTGCAAAAGGGTCGCGGAGGTTTAACCAATGGTTTTTATCTACAAAATTATATGAAAGGCACCTGAAGAGCTTCGTGGAATCCAGGGCCGTGACATTTTCCAATAAAGTAAAAATATTGGCCCTGGCCTCCGCAATGCTCCTCACCACGGCATTTTTGGTTAATAATACATATGTAGGGATGACGATAATTTTAATTATGGCATTCAAATATTACTATTTTATTTTCCATATAGAAACAATTGAGGGGGATGAGGAAAGAGAGGCGTCATAGCAGGGAGGAAAACTCGCCAGCACAACAACCGACAACATAGTTTTTTTGGAAATTAACTCGGGGAAAATACCGACAATCCACAGATGTCCGGCATTTTCCCCTTTTATGAAGCGGGTTTTTAGGTGTTTTTTTTTATGTCCTATCCCAGAATCTCTGTTGAGTCACGGCGGCTATGAAATCATCCACAAAGCTGGGGTTGTCCTTGGCGAAGACAACGCCTGAAAGATTACCTTGTTTTTGAATATAGTTTTCTGCGGTAGTGGCGATACCGATTGGTTTGTAATGTTTATATGTCATATTTATAAACTCAGCAATATCCATATCGAATTTTGACTGATCCCTCGCATTTCCACCAACCACATAGTAGGCATCACAAAGAACTGGGGATGTCGCTATAAATGCTTTGTTCACTTCAATTTTTGTGTTGTCTGATCCTGTGACTTGGCCAAGTTTTTCGCTGATGACATCAAAGAAAACTCCATTTTGTTTCAATGCTTCCATGACGGCGTTAACCTCTTGGCTGTCATAACCATCACCGATCAAAATCCCCACTTTCAGAGTAGCGGGACTATATATGGTATTGGCTTCACTTAAGACCGGTGAACTGGCCGTGGTATTGGACTGGGTTCCCTTTGGAGGGTTGGCATCCACGCTATCCGCAATCTGTGCAGCCATATCCTGATCCACATTGGAAAACATATCTACAACCTGCTGGCGAACAGATTTACTCTTCACTCTTGCCACATGAAAAATAAAAGTTTTGATAATATTATACTTCTCCGGTGGAGACATGCTGTTCCAGAACAACCTCGCTTGAGAAAAGTGATCCTCAAAGGATGCACTGGGGATCTCCCTAGTAATTTGGCCCTCCACCTTCTCTGGATACTGAGTGAATCCCCCTTCCTCAGGGCCGGCTTCCGCTGGTGTCCCCTGGGCTAAGGAATTATTATGAAAATGCACTGGATCCACATCTATGCGATATCTGGAATACCCATCCCGCTGGTTGAAATTCACATCTACTAAGGGCTGATTGATGGGTATATGTTCAATATTGCTGGTGCCCAGCCTGTGATAATCCGTATCCCTGTAGGCAAAAACCCTACCCTGAAGCACCGGGTCGCTGGAAAAATTAATTCCCGGAACAAGGTTGGAGGGGTCAAACGATGATTGTTCTTCCTCGGCAAAGAAATTGTCAACCAGTCGATTCAGAGTCATCCTACCGATAATCTCCACGGGAACAACTTCTTCCGGCCAAAGCTTTGTAACATCCAGCACATCAAAATCATATTTGAACTCATCTTCTTCAGGGATCAGCTGCACTCC
>JAAYRB010000187.1 GCA_012519005.1 Clostridia bacterium | reverse complement strand
TGAATCAGGATATTGTGGTTTTGGATGCTGACCTTGCAAAATCAACTAAAACCATCATGTTCGCAGAAAAATACCCTGAGAGGTTTTTTGATATGGGAATAGCGGAGCAGGGAATGATAGGAACAGCGGCGGGGCTGGCTCTTTCCGGTAAAATACCTTTCGCCAGCACCTTTGCCGTTTTTGCCACGGGGAGGGTTTATGACCAGCTGAGATTAAGCGTATGTTACTCCAAGGCTAATGTAAAAATTGCGGCAACCCACTCAGGACTGACTGTTGGTGAGGATGGCGCATCTCACCAGGCCCTTGAGGATATATCCTTGACCCGGGCATTGCCAAATATGACGGTGATAGTGCCGGCGGATGCTGTCGAAACAGAAAAGGTAATAGAATTTGCTGCCGATTATGAGGGCCCCATGTATATTAGGCTGGGACGATCTAAGGTACCTATGGTACATACCCAGGACTATCAGTTCACTCTTGGGAAGGGCACAGTACTTAAGCCAGGTAAGGATGTCACGGTGGTGGCCGCGGGAATTATGGTTTCCATTGCCTTACAGGCTGCGGATATGCTAAAAAACAAAGGGGTTGATATTGAGGTTATAAATATGAGTTCTGTCAAACCCATTGATAAGGGGCTCATAATAAAAAGTGCGGAGAAAACCGGTGCGGTGGTTACGGCGGAAGAACATAGTATCATTGGTGGACTGGGAAGTGCGGTGGCTGAAACAATTGTAGAGGGCTGCCCCGTACCTATGGAAAGAGTAGGGGTCAGGGATGTGTTCGGTGAATCTGGAGAACCGGAAGAGCTTTTAAGAAAATATGGCCTCTCCCCAGAGGGTGTGGTTGGGGCAGTTAAAAAAGTTATCCAAAGGAAGTAACAATTTAAAACCGCCCCTTAATAAAAAGCATCTCTGTGACTATAGAACCTGAATAAATGATGTCCCCGATTGCCAAACTATATTTAGCAAATAAATAAGGGGTGAGATGCTTGCAAATTTCGGACAAAGAATTGGGCATTATAGGAGAATGCGCGAGATCGCACAGGGCCTCCATTGAAAAGTTCAAATTTTACTCCCAGGCATGCGGGGACCAGGAGATGAAGCAGCTGATCAGTTCCCATGTGAATAAAATGGAGAGGCATATGCAGGATTTAGTGGATATGGTTCAAGGCAGCAGCACAATGCCTTCCTACCAACAGTCTGGGCAGCAGCAGGGTAATCAGTATGGGATTGTGACACCGCAAAGTCAGCATCAGCGGCAATATTAGAAAGGGGTAGTGATCATGCAGCATAACTCAATTAGCCCTCAGGGAATGTCCATGGATTGCTTAAACACCTTGAAGCATTTTACAGTATCAGAATCTTTCAATATTTTAGAATGCAGCACTCCACATATAAGAAATAAATTTCAAAAGATGTCCCAAGAGCATCAAGCAATGGCGGAAGATTGGTTTCAGCTGATGCACCGCCGGGGTTGGTATCCAGTTTCCGAGGCACGACCGGAAAAGATAAAGCAGACTTTAAGTCAAATTTCATCGCTGCAATCTGGTATCAGCGACCAATTCCAGGGTATGCAGGGACAGCAGGGACAGAGTTTTGAGCAGCCTGTATATGGGCAACAGCCCATATACGGCCAGCAGGGCTTTAGGCAGCAATCCACAGCCCAGCAGGACAAATCCCAATCTGGATCTGAAGATCATGGGTACTTAAGGTAAAGAAACTGCTCTCAACAAAGGACACGAAAGGGTAGAAAAAGTTTTTCATACTTTTTCTACCTTTTTTTTGTTAAAAAACCTAATCTTTACGGGGCTGATATACAGCTGTATTGCGGCACGAAGATTGTCCGATAAAGGACATTATGTGAGCGCTGTTGTCATTGTTTTACAAAAGGGTTTATCCATGGAGGAATTCAAAGTGTTTTGTCGAAAAATATGTAGATAGCAAAAACCTATTTAGGGAGTTATATATTTATGATCAGGCTTATAAATGTATCCAAGACATATCCTAATGGCGTGAGGGCTCTAAGAGATATTACCTTAAGAATCAAAAAAGGTGAATTTCTTTTTCTAGTGGGGCCCAGTGGTGCGGGAAAGTCTACATTGATTAGACTTTTGTTTAGAGAAGAGAAACCAACCTATGGACACCTACTTATCTCGGGTAAAAATATAAATAGATTAAGAAAATCCCAGATTCCCATATTGAGGAGAAATATGGGGGTTGTTTTTCAAGATTTCAAGCTTCTGGAAGATAGAACAGCCTTTGAAAATGTTAGTTTTGCAATGGAGGTTTTGGAATACTCCAGAAAAGAAATTAATGAGAGGGTACCTCATATATTAAAACTTGTGGGGTTGGAGGACAGGCAGGATTATTACCCTACACAGTTATCTGGTGGTGAACAGCAGAGGGTTGCCATTGCCAGGGCAATTGTCAATCGCCCCATGATTCTAGTTGCGGATGAGCCCACCGGCAATCTGGACCCGGATACTTCCAAGGGAATCTATGATTTGTTGATGGATATTAACCGTGGGGGGACCACGGTGATTATGGCTACCCATGAGTGGGATTTGGTCAATAGAACCAGCCTGAGGGTTGTGGCTTTGGATAAAGGACAGCTGGTCAGGGATGGAGAGAAGGTGCTGTTTGCCCATGAAGGTTAGAACAACGGGGTACTTTTTCCGTCAGGCATTTAAATCCATACTGAGAAACTTTTGGATGAGTGTTGCATCCGTGGCCACTGTGGCCATCTGTCTGTTTATTCTGGGTTCTTTTACACTCTTAATTGCCAATACAAACTACATAGCTCATAAAGTTGAATCCGATGTGGAAATAGCGGTTTTTACGATGGTTGATGCCACGGAAAAAGAAGTGGAATCCGTGGGTGAACGGCTTGAAGGCATCGACCATGTGTCCAGCATTGAGTTTATATCAAAGGAAAAAGGCCTACAGCAGCTAAATAAAAAATTCGGTAAGGAACACGATCTATTGAAAGCCTTGGATGGTAACAATCCTTTGCCAGATTACTATTTGGTAAAAGCCAAGGAGCCAGACAAAGTCCCTGTTATAGTCCAAGAGACCGAGGCAATGCCCTATGTAGAGAAGGTGAATTATGGTCAGGGAATAGTGGAGCCATTATTCAAAATTGCAAACTGGATACGAGTGGGTGGGGCTGTCACTGTTATTCTCTTAGCCGTTTGTACAGTGTTTTTAATAGCAGTCACCGTGCGGTTGACCATTTTCGCCAGGAGAAGGGAAATAAATATCATGAAATTTGTAGGGGCAACCAATTGGTTTATCCGCTGGCCATTTTTTATAGAGGGTCTGTTTTTAGGCCTTATGGGGTCGGCGGCTGCTTGTTTGGTACTTTATTTTTCCTATAATTTTCTTGCCGACAAGATAATACTGACATTTGCTTTCTTGCCTATACTCAAGGATGCCGCAGTCATCAAAAGGATGTCATTGATTGTTTTAGGTGGGGGACCTTTGGTAGGTGCCCTGGGAAGCATGTTGTCCGTGCACAGATTTTTGCAGGTGTAAAATTGGGGGGCTTAAAATGAGATTTAGAATGGACATCAAAAAAATAGCCGCTGGTGTTCTTTTGCTGGTATTTTTAATGGGAAACTTACTCCTACCTTCCTATGGATCAGAATTGGATCAAATGAAGAAGGACCAAAACAAAGTCAGACATGATATCAAAAAAACTGAAAGAGAACTGCAAAAGAACAAGAGAGAACAAAAGGCTATTTTCGATCAGCTGAACAGTATCAGCAGCAGCATTGACAAGACTACTTCCGAACTGGAAGATATCCAAAGAAAAATGTCAAGGGCGGAAGCAGCCATAGAGTCGACCCAAAGGGAGCTAGATGAGGCCCAGGGACGACTGGACGAGAGAATCGGTATTTTGTCGGCCAGACTCAAAGAAATGTATCAGGAGGGAAATGTCAGCTACCTTGAGGTTCTTTTGGAGGCCGCAGATTTTAGAGACTTCCTTGTCCGTTTACACCTCCTGGAAAAAATCGCAGAACAAGATATGGTGATAGTCGATGAGATTGAAGCCGAACGACAACAGATCGAAAACAAAAAGGCAGATCTAGAAGCAAAACGGCAGGAATTAGCTTTTTTGGAAAGAGAAACAAAACATAAACGAAATGAGCTGGAAATACAAAAGAATGATAAGCAGCATATTATGGCCTCCCTTGAAACAGAAAAGGCCACCATTGAAAAAGCTCTTTCTGAACTGGAGCAGAACTCCAATGCTATAGCTGCCAAAATCAGGTCAATTCAGGCAAGAAATCAATCAAAACAACAGAGTCAAGGAAGCAGGCTTGGGGGTAAATTTGCTTGGCCCGCACCGGGTTATTCTAGGATTACTTCGGATTATGGCTGGAGGCAGCATCCTATTTTAGGGGTTAATAAGCTGCATACGGGTATAGATATAGGTGCCCCTGGGGGAACTGGGGTTAGCTCAGCAGAGTCGGGGGTTGTGATTTTTAGCGGCTGGCTGGGTGCTTATGGAAATGCCATCGTGGTTGATCATGGTGGGGGGATCTCTACCTTATACGGGCATCTCAGCAGTATCGGTGTAAGTGAGGGCCGTAATGTTTCCCGAGGTCAGCAAATAGGTAGGGTGGGCAGTACGGGATGGAGCACGGGCCCGCACCTACATTTCGAGGTCAGAGTGAATGGGGAGCCGGTAAGCCCTTGGAGTTATGTCCGATAGAATCATGGGGAATAAATATCTGGGAAGGGAATAAATTAAAGGGTGGAGTGTGAATTATGGCTGAATTTGATTCTAAAGATATTTTAAGGGGCAAAATTGCCGGCACAAAGGGTATGGTCAGAAAACAGATAAAAGAAATGAAAATCATCGAAGAGGAAGTAGATAACCTGCTGTCAGGGGACATTAAGCATTTGGAGGACGAGGGTTTAGAGAGAATTTCCAAGGTTTTAAGGGAGTTTCATATCTGCGCAGAAAATGCCCTTGGTTTTATAGCAGAAAGTTTCGACGAAGGCATCCCCAGGGTGGACAATGTACACCGGGCACTGGTAGAGCAGATGACCAGGGAGAATGCAGGATCCCGACCAGCTGTTCTTGATGGATCCATTGCAGAGAGACTCTTGGGCTACCTCCAATTTAGATTAGATTTTGAGAGGGACCGCATGGAAGGCAACAAGGAAACCAGGGTTTTACCCTTGGCCAAGGATTTAAAAATTACTTCCAATGCCATCAGGCAGCAGTTGATGGATTTTTTTGAGGCTTTAAATAAATTTCATGAGCTGGAATAGTATTCCTATGATAGAATTATAGGGGGTTCATTGGGCGTTTAATGTCATTATAAACGCCTTTTTGTTTTTACCCCTCAGGCACTGTATAAGATAGCGGCCTTAAGTAATACAGTAGATGGGCTTCTGTGCTAATTTTTTATTCTGGTGGTGTCGGATTTGAATAAGAACAGTTTTTCCAGAGGTTTGTTTGTAGGTGTTATTATTACCGTGGTTCTGTTAGTTGGCTCCCTGGGGTCTATGCTGGTCTTGGATGTGGCCCATCTTGGACAGCTGGTGGAAGTCATCCATAAGGTCAAAATATATTCTTTTAGCCCTGTTTCATTAGAAGGAATGATTGATGGGGCTATGAATGGCATAGTTGAGTCTTTGGATGATGTTTATTCTGACTATTTGCACCCCGGCGAGTATCAAGATCTGGAGGAGCATATCAGCGGGACTTATGGGGGTATTGGGCTGCTGATTACTGAAAGCGAGAACAATAGTCTTATGGTGGTTTCACCTTTTAAAGGTACCCCGGCCTACAAGGCTGGGATCAAGACAGGGGATAAAATTATTGAGATAAATGGCAGGGATGCCGCTGAGCTGGGTCTAGCTAAATCAGCCAGTCTCATGAAGGGCGAGCCAGGTACAGAGGTAAACCTCACTGTAATAACCAAAGAAGGCGGCAGCGAAAACAATAAGGAATATAATATTGTCAGAGAGTTGATCCATATACCTTCCGTTGAGGGGGAAAGGCTGGGAGAAAATAAAGAGATTGCTTATTTGAACTTGATGATGTTTTCACAACAAACCGGCGAGGATCTCGAATCCTTGCTTAAGGAAATCACTGTAGATACAGCAAAAGGAGTAATCTTGGATTTACGGGATAACCCCGGGGGTGCCCTTGATGCTGCTCTTGATGTGGTAGGATATTTTATTCCCCAAGGACCAGCTGTCCATATAGTGTCAAAGGAGGAGGAAAGGGCCCTATCAACCTCGGACAATTACATTGATAAGCCCTTAGTTGTATTAGTAAATGAAGGCAGTGCCAGTGCATCGGAAATTGTGGCCGGTGCCATTAAAGATACTGGGAGCGGCACCTTGGTGGGAACCAAAACCTTCGGCAAGGGTCTTGTGCAAAGTGTTTTTGAAATTAGAAGTGGGGCGGCATTGAAGCTCACCACTGCTAAATACCTTACTCCCAATAGACATGATATCAATAAAAAGGGTATCCATCCCGATATTACGATAAAAATGGACCCTGAATTGGAAAGGAAGGCGATTTTAATGGCGCCTGATCTTGAAAATGATCTGCAGCTGCAAAGGGCTGTAGAGATACTAAAAGAATATTAAGTGAGGTAAAGTGATCTGCCGCTGAAAAGGTGATTTAATGGAGTTTTGCATGAAGCTTGTGCCCATTGTGTTTAAATCCTTTCTTGTCAGTGTTTTTCACCCGGTATTTTGGGCTGTGGTTTTTTTGATAGTTTTTCTTAACCACCGTCAAGCGGGGATGAAAAAAACTCTTTTTGGAATGAACGATTATGACATGTGGAAACAGATATATTTCACTGTTATTTATGGAATATTTGGTGGTTTAGTTGGCAGCTATATCATGGTGTTTTTCGGTATTTCACTAACAGGTATTGGCATTGGCTATTTGTGGATGCTTGCAGTTATTTTGATGCTGATCAATCAAAGATTTATTTGTTTTGCTTACTCCGGTGGGTTGATATCCCTTAGCTCCATTCTCTTTGGGTTTCCTGAAGTAGATGTGCCTCAGCTTATGGGACTTGTGGCTATTTTGCATGCCGTGGAAAGCCTCTTAATTTTAATTAATGGTCATATGGGAGCCCTCCCCGTATATACCCGCGGAGCCGGAGGGGAAGTTGTTGGAGGGTTTAATCTGGTGAGATTTTGGCCCATCCCTATTACAGCCTTGATGACCATGTCAGGTGTCCAAGCCACCGGGGAGGTATTATCTACTCCTCATTGGTGGCCGTTGATAAAGCCAAAAATGTCCGGCGGCTCGGACGACCTTATTTTTTTTGTTTTCCCTGTCCTTGCTGCTCTGGGCTATGGTGATTTAGCCATATCCAGGCTTCCCGAGAAAAAAAGCAAATTTTCTGCGGGGGTCTTGGGTATCTATAGTGCTCTATTGCTTGGTTTATCAGTTTTAGCTTCCCATTTTCGCAGCCTATCCATCCTGCCTGCATTGTTTTCACCTCTTTTTCATGAATTGACCATCAGAATCGGAAGGAATAAGGAACTCAGGGGTGAGCCTATTTTCGTCAATCCCCCTCGGGGAATAATGGTTCTTGAAACCTTGAGGGATTCTGTTTTTGATAGGATGGGTTTGGATACTGGGGATGTTATTCTCAGAATAAATGGTATCCCTGTCAGCAGTAGGCGAGAGTTAAGGCTTGCCTTTTCAATGTACTCTTGGTGGATGGAAGTGGAATATATGGGGCATGGCGATGGGTTGGTCAGGTCCGTGACAATGCATAAAAAACTGGACGAACCCCTGGGACTTATTATTGCTCCCGGAGAGGGAGATCCACCCAATGTACATCTTCGAAGCAAGGGATATTTACTGCGCAAAATAGAGGAGTTAAAAAATAAATGGAGCTGAAGCAGCCCATATAATAGGCACAACAGTGATAAGCTTTTTTTAAGTATACTTTTATGATAAACTACAGGCAGCGAATTTTTAATGGAGGAAGAAGGATGCACACAAAGATACATGTGATTACTGATTCCACATCCTATATATCTAAGGAATATCTAAAACGATATCCTTTTTTGCATGTTGTACCCTTGACAGTGCATTTTAAAGATACGGGTATTGAGGATTATATTGAAAATAACTGCTTGTTTATGAAAGAGCTTGCCATGCTTGGCAAGGGGGGTGCTTTTCCCAGTACTTCTCAGCCCCCTCCTGGGAAATATGTCGAGGTATTATCACCTTTAGTGGATAAAGGCCATGAGATCATTGTTATCACCATTTCCTCCAAATTGAGCGGGTCATATGAAAGTGCTTTAATAGCCGCAGAGATCGTGGGTGGGGACAGGATCAGCATAATTGATTCCAAAAATACCGCCGCTGCCCAGAGGTACTTGCTGGAATATACGGTAGAGGGGATCCTTGCCGGCAGGACTAGAAGTGAGATAGTATCTCATATTGAGAGTAAGCGAAGACATATAAAGTTGCTCCTCATGCCCTCGGACCTTGAGCATCTGAGAAGGGGTGGGCGTATTGGCGGTGCCAGTGCACTCTTAGGTACTGTGTTGGATATAAAGCCGATACTGGAAATTGACCAAAATGGTCTGGTAAATGTTTTCGATAAAATCAGAACAAATAAAAGGATGTTTAGACGTCTAGTAGAGACGGTGCCTGTGGATGTACGGCGGGCTTCAGTTGCACATGTTGCGGATTTGGACAGGGCTCAAGAAATTCACCGGCTTATATCCCAAAAAGTACACTGCCATGTGGATTTTTGTGAAGCTGGACCTGTCCTCGCCGCCCATGTTGGCCCCGGAACTTCAGGTTTGATTTTCGAGAAAAATACAGATAATTAAAATTTGCGATAACTGGATATTTAATTTATTTGTGGAGTGTCATAAGGAGAGGGTTGACCTATGGTACAGAAAAATAAGCATTCATATACACAACTGCGCACCATAGGTGGCAGTGAATTTAAGGAGATGCTTACGGGAGCCAGTCATTATTTTAAATCAAAAATTGAAATTATCAATGCCTTGAATGTCTTCCCTGTGCCTGATGGGGACACTGGAACTAATATGGGCCTTACTCTGTCCGCCGCAGTTGAAGGGATGATGTCCGCGGAAAGCGGTACCATCGCATACATGGCGGATTTGGCAGCACAGAGCTCACTATTAGGTGCCCGCGGCAATTCAGGGGTTATTCTATCCCAGTTCTTCCGGGGGTTGTCCAGGGGGCTCAGGGGAAAGGAAGAGGCGGGGGCCCTTGAATTGGCCAAGGCTTTCCAGTATGCTGTTGTGATGGCCTATAGAGCGGTGAGCCAACCGGTGGAGGGGACTATTCTCACCGTTGCTAGGGAGATGGCTAAAGGTGCCAAAAAAGCCTCCCGTAAAGATCCCATTTTAATGGAATTATTCCAGGTGGCTCTTGACAGCGGCCATAAGGCTTTAGAAAACACAACAGAGCAGCTGCCGGCATTGAAAGAGGCGGGAGTTGTGGATGCCGGTGGTTACGGTTTGGTGGTGTTTATTGAGGGATGTCTTAGGACCATGTCAGGGGAGAAGTATGAATCGGAGGATCACGGGATTTCTATGGGTCTTCCTGGGAAAGAAGAAGCAGTTGATTTAAAGCCACCAGGGGAGTTGGTTTTTAACTACTGCACGGAATTGATTGTAAAAGGTATGAATATGAGACCGCAAAGGCTCAAGGAAGCCCTCACTGACCTAGGTGATTCGTTGATGGTAGTAGGGGATTCCAAGATTATTAAAGTACATATTCATACAAATCACCCCGGCGATGTTTTGGAACAATGCCTAAAAAGGGGAAGTATACACAGGATAAAAATAGATAATATGCTTGATCAACATCGGCAGGCCCATAGAACTGATGACAAGGCTTTACCGGACATTTCCCATGTTGATTCGCCATCACCTAAGGATGTGAGCCTTATTTCCGTTTGTAATGGTGCCGGGCTAAACAAGATTTTCGAGGGGCTGGGGGGTATAGTAATCAATGGTGGACCGACCATGAACCCTAGAGTGAAGGATTTCATAGATACTGTGCAATCCCTAGAAGGAAAGGCCATCATTTTACCCAACGACAAAAACATCAGACTCGCCGCGGAACAGGCTGTGCAGATGATAAATAGGGATGCGGCAGTAATACCCACTGTCAATATACCCCAAGGAATAGCGGCGGCAACGGCTTATAATGCCCTATCATCCTTTGAGGAAAACATAGAAAATATGAACACGCGTTTAGATGAAGTAAAATCTGGATTCATTACCTATGCTGTCAGAGAGGGGAAATCCCGCAGTGGATCTTTTGACAAGGGTGATATAATTGGACTCGTAGAAAACAGGATAGCCGCTTCCGGGAAACGCCCAAATGAGGTTTTGCTGAAGATCGTGAAAGAGATGGTAGATCCCCAGCAGGATGAAATCGTATCAATAATCCACGGTGAGGATATTTCCCCACCGGAAGCCCAGGAAATTGGGAAGAAATTAGAGGGTATTTTCCCGGAACTGGAAATAGAGATCCTGGAAGGCGCACAGCCGCTTTATTTCTATTATATTGCTGTGGAATAAAAACCTAATTATATACCGAAGGTGGTTATTATGGCGGTATTTGAAATATCTTCCGATTTTAGGCCCACAGGGGATCAGCCCCAGGCCATTGACAAATTGGTGGGTGGCCTTGAGGAAGGTTGTGATCACCAGGTGCTTCTGGGGGTCACCGGTTCCGGTAAAACCTTTACCATGGCCAATGTTATCCAAAGATTGAATCGCCCCACATTGGTAATGGCCCCAAATAAGACTCTGGCGGCCCAACTATATAGTGAGTTCAAAGAGTTTTTTCCCAACAATGCCGTAGAGTATTTTGTAAGCTATTACGACTATTATCAGCCCGAGGCCTATGTACCCCGGACTGACACCTATATTGAGAAGGACGCCTCTATAAATGATGAGATCGACAAACTGAGGCACTCCGCCACCTCTTCTCTGTTTGAACGAAGGGATGTAATCATAGTGGCCAGCGTTTCTTGTATTTACGGCCTTGGATCTCCAATTGACTACAGAGAGCTGATGCTGTCCATACGGGAGGGAAACCAATATCCCAGGGACAGTATTCTGCGCAAATTGGTAGATATCCAGTACAGCCGCAATGATATAGATTTTAAGCGGGGGACCTTTAGGGTGCGGGGGGATGTTATAGAAATCTACCCCGCTTCCTTTACTCAACAGGCGGTTAGAATAGAACTTTTCGGCGACGAGGTGGAAAGGATTCTAGAAATTGACACCCTCACCGGGGAAGTAATGGGCAGAAGAAAGCATATTTCCATTTTCCCTGCCAGTCACTATGTGACGGAAAAGGAAAAGATGAAAATTGCCCTCTCCCAAATAGAAAAGGAGTTGGAAGAAAGGCTTAAGGAACTTGAAGGGCAAAATAAGTTAGTAGAGGCTCAGCGTTTGGACCAGAGAACCAGATTCGATATGGAAATGATGCAAGAGATGGGTTTTTGCCAGGGTATTGAGAATTACTCTCGGCATCTCGATGGAAGGGAACCGGGGGAACCCCCCTATACCCTTTTAGACTACTTTCCAGAAGATCTGCTTTTATTCATAGATGAATCCCATGTGGCAGTGCCCCAAATAGGCGGCATGTATGCCGGAGATCGCTCCCGTAAACAAACTCTAGTAGACTATGGATTCCGGCTTCCTTCAGCATTGGATAATAGGCCTTTGAAATTTTCCGAATTTCAAGAACGGATCAAACAGACGGTTTATCTCTCTGCTACCCCCGGTGATTATGAACTGGAGAAAAGCAGTATGGTGGTGGAGCAGATTATCAGACCCACCGGCTTGATGGATCCAAAGGTAGAGGTGCGTCCTGTTAAAGGTCAAATGGATGATCTACTCAATGAAATCAGGATCAGGGAAAGTAAAAATGAACGGGTACTGGTGACGACTCTTACAAAGAGAATGGCAGAGGATCTGACAGAATATCTAAGGGAAATGGGTGTGAGAGTCCGTTATATGCACTCTGACATAGATACGTTGGAGAGGGTTGAAATTATTAGGGATCTGCGTCTGGGTGAATTCGATGTTCTTGTGGGTATAAACTTGCTCAGGGAGGGTCTTGACCTTCCGGAGGTGAGCCTGGTGGCGATTCTTGATGCGGATAAGCAGGGTTTTCTCAGATCCGAAAGATCCTTGATACAGACCATGGGACGTGCAGCCAGGAATGTTGGTGGTATAGTGATCATGTATGGGGATGCTGTAACCGGTGCCATGGAAAGGGCCATAAGTGAAACAAACCGCCGGCGCCTGAGACAGCAAGAATATAATAAAAAACATGGTATTACACCAAGAACTATTCGCAAGGAGATCAGGGATGTTATTGAGGCTACCTTTGCTGCCGAGGAGAGGGCCCCTTATAAAGCAAAAGAGGCCGGGGAGGATTTCCACAGGATGCCCCGGGGGGAAGTAATAAAACTTCTTGGAGAACTGGAGGAAAAGATGCAGGCGGCGGCCCAGCAGTTGGATTTTGAAAAGGCAGCCGAGTTCAGGGATACAATAGCGGAGTTGCGTAAAGAAATAAGTTGAACCGGGTTGTATAATTTAACTAATAACCCGGTTTTTTTATATTTAATATGTTTGTTATGCTATAATATAGTACTGTTAAATTTCAGCGCATTTCGAAAATCATTGGAGGCAATAAAAGATGGTGGAGAATATAATTATCAGAGGTGCCAGGGAGCATAATCTTAAGAATATTAATATCGATATTCCCAGGAACAAGATGACAGTTGTTACCGGCCTTAGCGGTTCGGGTAAATCCTCCCTTGCCTTTGATACCATATATGCCGAGGGGCAGCGGAGGTATGTGGAGTCCCTTTCAGCCTATGCAAGGCAGTTTTTGGGGAGAATGGATAAACCCGATGTGGATTATATTGAGGGTCTTAGCCCGGCTATATCCATTGATCAGAAGAATACCAGCCGAAACCCCCGGTCAACGGTGGGAACTGTTACTGAGATCTATGACTACCTTAGACTCTTATTTGCCAGAATAGGTAAGCCCCACTGTCCTCAATGTGGACAGCCCATTAGTCAACAGACAGTTACCCAAATGGTGGATCAATTGATGGATTTACAGAAAGATACAAGGATACAGGTTTTAGCACCCATAATCCGGGGACGCAAGGGTAAGCATCTCCAAGTGCTGGCAAATATCCAAAAAGATGGCTACTCAAGGGTGAGAGTCAACGGGGAGATCCATTATCTTGACGAGGATATCAAACTTGAAAGGCATAAAAAACACAGCATTGAAGCCGTGGTGGACAGGATTGTCATCAAAGAAGGGATCACCTCACGCTTAGCCGATTCCATTGAGACTGCCCTTAAGCTGGGGGAAGGCACGGTCATTATAGATATTATTGGTGAGGGGGATCTGGTTCTAAGCGAGAATTTTGCCTGCGTGGATTGCGGGATCAATATTGAAGAGATAGTGCCCAGGAAATTTTCCTTCAACAGCCCCTATGGGGCATGTCCTGAATGCACTGGTTTAGGAAATAAAACCGAAATAGATCCGGAATATGTGATTCCCGATGGTGACAAGTCAATCAATGAAGGTGCTATAGATCCTTGGAGCAAGGGAAGAAGCACGTATTACAGGCAAATGCTGTCAGCTTTGTCGGATCATTTGGGTTTTAGCCTTGATGTGCCGTTTAAGGATATTGACCCACGGCATCAGCAAATTATCTTGTATGGCAGCGGCAAGGAAACCATTAAATTTAAATATAAAGATCGTTTCAATAAAGTCCGTAAATATACAACCCCCTTTGAAGGGGTAATAAATAATCTGGAACGCAGGCATAGGGAAACAAAATCAGAATTTGTTCGTACGGATTTAAAGAGATATATGAGCAGCAAGCCCTGCCACCATTGCAATGGATCTCGTCTCAAGCCGGAGAGCCTGTCGGTATTCATAGGGGGTAAAAACATACATGAGATAACCACCATGTCCATCCATGAAACATTTAAATTTTTCGACACTGTTGAATTTACAACCCGTGAGAATCTTATAGCCGAACAGATACTAAAGGAGATACGTGAACGCTTGGGTTTTTTGGTGCGGGTGGGGCTTGACTATCTTACCCTTGCACGCTCAGCGGAAACCCTTTCTGGTGGGGAAAATCAACGTATACGGCTTGCTACCCAAATTGGATCAGGTTTGGTGGGGGTTTTATATGTGTTGGATGAGCCCAGCATAGGTCTGCACCAAAGGGATAACTCTAAACTTCTTGGCACCCTTAAAGAGCTGCGTGATCTGGGGAACACATTGATAATCGTGGAGCATGATGAGAGTACCATGCTGGCTTCGGATCACATTGTGGATATAGGTCCCGGTGCAGGAGTCAATGGTGGGAGAATTGTTGCCCAGGGTACGGTGGAAGAAGTTAAGAATAATCCAAATTCTCTAACCGGCCAGTATCTATCCGGAGAAAAATATATTCCTGTCCCCCCTACTAGACGGGAAGGTAATGGCAATAAATTGATAATCAAGGGTGCCGGGGAAAATAATTTAGATGATTTGGACGTAGAAATACCCCTAGGAATGTTTGTGGGAGTCACCGGGGTTTCAGGATCAGGGAAGAGCACCCTTGTATATGACATCCTCTATAGAAAAATGGCCATGGAGCTGTATCGATCCAAGACAAAACCGGGAAAACATGATGAAATTTTGGGGATGGATTACCTGGATAAAGTTGTGGATATCAGTCAAGCACCCATAGGGAGAACACCCAGGTCAAATCCTGCCACCTATACCGGTGTTTTTGATGGTATTCGGGAGGTTTTCTCCAAAACCCCGGAAGCAAAAATCAGGGGTTACAAACCCGGTAGATTTAGTTTTAATGTAAAGGGCGGCCGATGCGAGGCCTGCAGAGGGGATGGCGTAATAAAAATAGAGATGCATTTTCTCCCCGATGTTTACGTGATGTGTGAGGAATGTAAGGGTAAGCGTTATAATCGTGAGACCCTAGAGATAAAATATAAAGGAAAAACCATTTCCGATATTCTTGAAATGACCGTGGAAGAGGCTGTGGAATTCTTCAAGAATATTCCTAAGATATATCGTAAATTGAAGACCATGCTGGATGTTGGGTTAGGTTATATTACCCTTGGTCAGCCGGCCACCCAGCTATCTGGGGGCGAAGCCCAGAGGGTAAAACTAGCTTCGGAGTTGAGCAGGAGAAGTAATGGAAGAACCTTGTATATACTTGATGAGCCCACCACGGGCCTTCACACAGCAGATATACAAAAGCTTCTGCAGGTATTGGAGCGGCTGGTGGAAACAGGTAATACTGTGATAGTGATTGAGCATAATTTGGATGTTATCAAAACGGTGGATCATATTATTGACCTGGGCCCCGAGGGTGGAGATAAGGGGGGCCGAATTGTTGCTGCTGGGACCCCAGAGGAAATTGCCTGCAGCAAGGGGTCCTATACGGGTGAATTTTTGCGAGGTGTACTGGAGTGTGATGGGGTTGCTGGACAAACTACGGCTGGTACCGGATAAGCCCGGGGTTTACCTTATGAGGGATGCCCATGGTGCTGTCATTTATGTTGGCAAGGCATCAGTTTTGAAAAACAGACTCCGAACCTATTTTGGATCATTGAAGCATCAGGGCCCCAAGGTGCAAACTATGATGAACCATGTGAAGGATTTTGAATATATAGTAACGGATAACGAAGTGGAAGCATTGATCCTGGAATTTAATTTAATAAAGAAATATAGACCAAAATATAATATTATGTTCAGGGATGACAAATCATACCCTTATCTGAAAATTACCCTCAACGAAAAATGGCCCAGGGTAATGATAACCCGAAGGATGGGTAGGGATGGCGCCCGTTATTTCGGGCCCTATACCAGTGTGGGTGCATTGAATGAGACGGTGCGTTTGCTCAGGCGTCTTTTCCCTTTACGCACATGCAAACAGGGGTCCTTTAATAGACGGGATCGCCCCTGCCTGAATTCCCATATCAATAGATGTATTGCACCCTGCACGGGAAATGTAGAAGAGGAAGAATATCGGGAAATGGTTAACGAAGTAATATTATTCATGGAAGGAAAGCATGAAGACATCATAGACAGGCTTGAAAAAAGGATGGATAGGGCGTCCAGGGAACTGAGATTTGAACAGGCGGCGGAAATTAGGGATCAGATCAGGGCTATTGATGCCGTTTTGGAGGAACAAAAGGTAGTGACAAATGATGGGGAGGACCAGGATGTAATTGCTTTGGCCCAGGATGATGGTGAGGTCTGTGTACAAATATTTTTCGTCCGCAAGGGTAAGCTCATCGGGAGAGATCACTTCTTTTTGGAGGGAGCCCTGGACATATCAAAGGAAACTGTAATGGGTGAATTTTTAAAGCATTACTACGGTAGGGCAGCTGAAATACCCAAGACTGTCCTCTTATCCCATGAATCTCAGGACAGGGAAGTTATAAGTCAATGGCTTTCGGATAAAAGAGGGAATAAGGTATCCATTCATGTACCGAAACGGGGCAGGAAGCGGGATCTTGTAAAAATGGTAGCTAAAAATGCCTCGATGAAGCTTGGTGAGCATGTGGAGGAGCAAAGAAGAAAGCTCAAAACCACAGAAGAGGCCATTTTGGAGCTTAAAGAGATGCTGGACTTAAAAGGCCTCCCTGTGAGAATAGAGTGCTATGACATTTCTAATATTTCCGGAACCGGTACAGTGGGGGCCATGGTGGTTTTCGAAAAAGGAGTCCCCAAGACCAGCGATTATAGGAGATTCAGGATTCGTACCATTGAGGGGCCAGATGATTATGGTGCCATGAGGGAAATTTTGATGAGAAGGTTCAAAAAAATAGGGGCCGGGGAGGAAGAGGTAAAAAACAATGGATTTGCCAGGATTCCTGATCTGATTATTGTAGATGGCGGGAAGGGCCAACTGAACGTCGCATATGAAGCAGTTGAAAATTTGGATTTAGGCCATATACCTATTTTTAGTCTAGCGGAGAAAAACGAGGAAGTTTATAAGATTGGGAAAAGTACACCAATTATTTTACCTAGGGATTCACAGGCCCTCTACTTACTCCAGAGAATCCGGGATGAGGCCCACCGTTTTGCAATTTCATATCATCGAAATCTCAGAAAAAAGAAGGCATACAGATCCATACTGGACGAAGTCAAGGGGATTGGACCCAAGAGGAAAAGGGCATTATTGCGCCACTTTGGCTCCGTAGATGGGATTAGAAAGGCCTCCCTCCATGATTTGGCGCAAGTAGAAAGCATGAATAAGAGTGCGGCCAGGAAACTCTATGAATATTTAAGTGAGAACTAGGCATTGTCACAAACTATTGATAATAATTATCTTTCAATTATTTTTTAGTCATGATACAATACTTGTATCAAAAAATGGGGGTGCTGTTGATGAGTAAATGGAAATGTACTGTCTGTGGTTATATTTATGATCCTGAGGAAGGGGATCCTGATAACGGAGTAGACCCCGGCACGGCTTTTGATGATTTACCGGATGATTGGGTATGCCCTCTCTGTATGGTGGATAAAGACCAGTTCGAGGAAGTGTAATTATGAAAAATAACATTGAGGGACTTTTCAAAACTTCCGAAGATGAAGGCAGAGAAAAGCATGTACCCGTAATACACTGCCCCGAAAATGTTGAAAAAGGGGAGTATTTTGATGTAACTGTTGTTGTTGGGGAGGAGGTACCACACCCTAATACCATCGAACATCATATTAAATGGATTCAGGTATATGCTGATTTTGAGAATAAACCACCTATACATGTGGCAACTTTTGACTTGGGGCCATCCTTCGCCCAGCCAAAAATTACGTTTTCCATGAAGGCAGAAGAAAACATAAAACTCTATGCTGTGGAATATTGCAATCTACATGGTTTATGGCAGGACAGCAAAGCAGTAAAAGTTGTGTAGCCGCATGTTATTGGAGGGGCAGTATGTGGATTCATAACTGCCCCTACCGCTGTTTTAATGCCAATTTAACAGGGAACAGCGCTAAATTGCAAAACCGGGGTTTCTAAACCCGGTTTTTTTGATTCAAAAAATGCATACCTAAGTTGACATATGTTCATAATAGTCTATAATGGGTAGTGAGCATATGTTCACTGCTTCGCACTGAAAGGAGGTGTAATAATGCCTGGATTTGATGGAACAGGACCAAGAGGTTTTGGCCCCATGACCGGCGGTGGTTTTGGTTATTGCACTGGATACCCAGTGGGCCGGGGTAGGGGATGGGGAAACAGACCCTTTATGGGCTATGCAGGAAGGGGTAGAGGATTCCGTAGTGGTTTTTATGCCTCCGGTCCCATAGGGTGGCAGGGGGCAAACCCCGGTTATGGTGCAGTACCCTACGCAACCTATGGTCAGCCTGAAGTTACAAGGGAAGAGCAGGTAAATATGTTAAAAGATCAATCCGCGTATTTTGAAAATGTTTTGGATGACTTAAAAAAACAAATTAAGGAAATAGAGGGTTCGGAAGATTAATTCTCTACCTAAGACTTAAAAAGCCATGGATTTTATATCCATGGCTTTTTCCTATGTGTGCTTTTTTTCGGAGTAGAAGAGAATCTTTTCTAAGATCTCCTCAAAATAATCGTCAAGTTTTTCAAAATCCATATTGGGTTTGTAATAATTTTCCAAAATATCATGGGCTCTTTTTGCACGATTGATAAATGTAACGCCCCTACCGAAGGCCTCTTCATATCTAGTTTTAGCCTTCTCAAGGTCATCCATAAAGGGATTTAACAAACTAAAATCCACAAAATTATGGGTTTTAATGACCTTATCTTCAGTATCACCATTGAAAATATGGGGTGGTTCACTGGTTATGATTCCTGTACTCAGTTCTTTGATGACAATATGTTCGATTTCCTGGGGTATCAGGCCGCAGTGGTATATCTCCACATCAAACCCTCTGATTACAGCATTTTGATATATGTTTTTAACTATCGCTGCCTTTCCTGTACCTGCGGAACCCTCGATGATTATCCTGCGATCCAACCCGGAAAAGATGGTATCCAAGTGGTTTACGGCCCCTTGGGGAGTTATTGCACTGGCAAAGAGATGCCTTTCCTTGGATGTGGTTTTTAAAAACTTATCTCCAAAGATCAATTTGTTGAGAGAGAGGGTGGTTTCATTTAAACCAGGGATATCCAGTGATTTGCTGTCCGTATAATAGCTTTCTATTTCCCCTTTTAAAATTTTTGACTGCTGCAAGTAAGCGTAGGCAAGACGAAAAAGTCTTTTCACCTCCTCCCTGGCCTGGATGATCTCCTTTTTTTTGCCCTGTAAACCAACCTCATCAAGGAAGGCACCGAGGTCAATAATTTCCTCTACCAGCCCCGGGTATTGGGGGTCAACGCTGTGCGGTGCGGTGCCATCCATAAAGGCCACCTTAAGATCAGGAATGACGATTGCATCTATGGAGGTATTATCGGAGGAACAGCAGTGATATTCCACATCATAATTTAATTCAGACACTGAATCCGCAATTTTATTCATAAAGGCGGATTTCCCCGTTCCCGGCCCACCCTTAAAAAGAAATATTCTGTTGGCATTATGGGATAAAATATGGTGGTAAAATGAATAGAAACCCTGGCTGGTATTACCCCCAGGAAAAACTTTTTTAATTTTACCTCTCATTGGCTTATTCCCCCAGTAAAATATTTTAGATGTTGATCAAATAGCAAGAACTGTATTTATATTATTCCATCTTGTTATATTCTGTTCAGACTCATTTTGAATAAGCCCATTTTATGAATGTATATTTGGGTATGTACAGGATCCTTTATTTACGGTAGTACTACCAGTCATATAAAAACAATAATGTTTCAAATGTTAAGCTAAGGGGAATTTTATTATGTACAGGTTTAGTTGTTTATTTTTTTGTCATGCTGTGGCCGCGGGCTTGTTATAGTAGTTTAAATAAAAAATTTTAACTGCATATAGGCATAAAAATAAAAGGATAACAACGCTGGGCAAAGAAATCATATTGATAAAAAGGAGGTACATGGGAATGTTCGTGGACAATTTTCATCTAGCCGGCAGTGAACCCGAGGCTGTGGCCATCAGCTATCGTGATATTGAATATACTTACACAGAAATGGAAAACAAAGTACAGAAATTCACCAGCTTTTTGAAATCCTTGGGTGTAAAAAAGGGCGTGAAGGTGGCAATATCCTCACCTAACTGCCCGGAATTTATTTTTTCCTATTGGGCTATATCCCGTTTGGGGGCTGTGGCTGTACCATTAAATATGCTCTTTACCCTTGAAGAAATCGGATATGTGCTCAGTAACAGTGAATCCCAGGTCCTAATAGTTCATCCTGAAATACTAAAAAAAGTGGATGCTTCCGGTATACAGCTGCCGGGGTTAAAGAATATAGTGGTACTGGATGACGACACCCTTGGGAAAATAGATTCATGTGACCCCCTGATGCTGGATAATACAGACAAAAGTGTGGATGATCTGATCACCATCCTATATACTTCTGGTACCACAGGGAAACCAAAGGGGGCAATGCTGACCCATAGAAATCTGCTCAGCGATATTCAATCCTTGACCAAGGCCACATATATTGGCCCCAAGGATAATTTTCTATGCGTACTTCCCATGTTTCACAGCTTTGCATGGACTGTGTGTGTATTGCTTCCCATATATTGCGGCGGCACAGTGGTGATTTTGGATAGTTTTTTCCCCAGTGAGATACTTAATTCTATAGTGGACAAAAAAATAACTTTTGTGCTTGGGGTTCCATCTATGTATGCTCTTCTACTAAAAAGAGGTCAGCCCAAGCAATTTAAAAACGTTCATCTTACTGTTTCCGGCGGTGCACCCATGCCCGTGGAGTTATTTAGGGCCTTCACTGATAAATTTCCCGTGAATTTTGTAGAAGGTTATGGACTCACCGAGGCATCTCCGGTTGTGTCTATCAACCCAGTGGATGGTGTGAAAAAGCCTGGATCCATTGGGCTCCCCTTACCTGATGTTTCCATGATAATCGGAGATGAGGAGGGTAATGAGCTTCCCGTTGGTCAAGTGGGTGAAATCCTTGTTAAAGGTGATAATGTGATGAAGGGTTACTATCGGGATGAGAAGGCCACAGAGGAAACCTTTATCAATGGTTGGCTTCGTACCGGGGATCTTGGAAGGATGGATGAGGATGGGTATACATATATTGTTGACAGGAAGAAAGATTTAATAATCATGGGTGGCTTTAATGTCTATCCCCGAGAAATTGAGGAGGTGCTGTATACCCACCCAAAAATTGCAGATGCGGCGGTAATTGGTGTATGTGACCCCGTTAGGGGAGAAATGCCCAAAGCATTCATTGTTCCTGTTGAAGGAGAGCCGCTGACTGAAAAGGAAATACAGGATTTCCTCAGGGAAAAACTAGCACAATATAAAATGCCCCGGTCCATTGAATTTCGGGAAGAGCTGCCAAAAAATGCTTTAGGAAAAATACTAAAAAAAGAATTAGAATAAAACATTTTCCCCTTTCAAAGGAAAGGGGTTTTTTTTTGTGTTCTTATTCTAAATGAATTATCTGGCTTTTCCCATTGTCAACCATTAGATGATTGGGGGTTGACAATGGGGTAGTGGGGGTGTATAATTCAGCTGTCCTGTTTCCATACGACTCAAGGGGGGGGTATTTATGAAAAGGGGAGGGGGAATTACCACCAGGGACAGCGTTTATTCCGCCCTTTTTACAGCAGTTACAGCTGCTTTGGGGTTGGTAATCATACCCATGTTCCCCGTGCCCGTTACCGGACAGAGCATGGGGCCCATGCTTGCAGGTTCCGCGCTGGGCAGCAAGAGGGGTTTTATGAGCCTTACCGTTTTTGTACTCTCAGCTGCGGTGGGGGTACCCATCCTGTCCGGCGCCCGGGGGGGTCTGGGGGTAATTATGGGCCCCACTGGAGGATATATTCTTAGTTGGCCCATAGCGGCATATATTATAGGGAAGCTGCGGGAAGTATTTGGGGGCAAATCCTTATTGAGGTGCATTACATACAATTTTTTTGGTGGTGTTGTAATTGTGTATTCCCTTGGTGTGCCCTGGTTGTCGGTTTTGCAGGGTTTGAGTCTAAAAACCGCTTTGATAGAAGGCGCCCTTATTTTTTTGCCGGGGGATATAGTGAAAGTATTTCTTGCGTCCTTTGCTGCCCAGGCAATCAATAGGTCCAATATCATTAAATAATTCGGCCGTAGGGCCTTTTTTTTTGGAATAATTTTGGCATAAATTCAAAGACTAATGCCAGGTTCTTGAAAAGGATGTTACAGATGCTAAAAAAGATATATAAAAGGATAAAGAGGAAGTTTTTGCAACTCCCGGAGCAGATAAAAGCCAGCGGCGATGATTCGTCAAATGGGGTACCTATTGACAAAAAAATTAAAAATAATATCGAATATTTCAAGAAGCTTAATGGGGATAGCGATGATGTAATAATAAGAGAAATCCGAATTCGTGGACTGGATGCGGCAGTCTTTTATCTTGAAGGTATGGTGGACAGCAGAATCATAAATGATGATATTCTCAAACCTTTGATGAAAAAAGGCCGTACACAAAAGGAAAAAATAAAAGCCCGGGAGCTTTTCCTACAGATTGTGGATGAAGTCGCCCCGGTGGGTGAAATGAAAATAGTTCAGGATTTTGATGAATTGACTTTGTTGTTTATGTCCGGGTTTGCGGCGATTTTTTTAGATGGCTGTACCAGGGTGATTATGCTTTCCGTCCAGGGTTGGGAGATGCGTGCAATTGAGCAGCCGGATATAGAAAATGTTATCCGGGGGCCTAAGGATTCTTTTACAGAAACCATAAGAACAAATACCACCTTAGTGCGGAGAAGAATCAGGGATCCCAATCTTCGGATAATCACAACCCAAATAGGTAGGAGAAGCAAAACCGATGTGGTTTTGACTTACATACAGGGGATCGTAAACCCATCCCTATTAGATGAAATAAAAAAAAGGATGGACACCATAGATATAGATGCAATCATCGGCAGCGGATATGTGGAGCAGCTCATACAGGATTCCTGGTGGACGATTTTCCCCACGATTCAGGAAACAGAAAGACCGGATCGGGTAGCTGCCGCCTTAGTGGAGGGGAAAGCCGCCATTTTAGTTGACAACACACCCTTTGCTCTGATCATACCGGCAAATCTAAACATGATGATGATGAGCCCCGAGGACAGTTACCTGCGTTGGGTTGGGGGGACTATAGCCAGACTGATCAGGTTTGGTTCTAGTTTTGCAGCAATGCTCCTTCCCTCATTGTATATTGCCTTTACCTCGTACCACCCGGAGATGATACCCTTCGGCCTGGCCATTGCCATTGCTATTAACAGAGAAATGCTGGTCTTCCCCGCATATGTGGAGGTGTTTTTGCTGGAATTGAGTATGGAGCTGCTGAGGGAGGCGGGAATCAGACTGCCCGGCCCCATAAGCCAGACCATCGGTATCGTTGGTGCAATAGTCATAGGCACGGCGGCAGTTGAGGCGGGCTTGGTTGGGCCCATTGTGGTCATTATCGTTGCCTTCACTGCCATATCTTCCTTCGTTGTGCCCACTGTGAGCCTTGGGATTGCCATCCGTCAACTGCGTTTTGTTTTTATGATTGCAGCTACCGTTTTGGGAATCTATGGGGTAATGCTGGGTTTGTTAGCACTTTTGGGGCATTTGGCAACTTTGAAAAGTTTCGGCGTCGATTATTTGAGCCCCTTTGCTCCCCTGAGAATCAGGGATTTGAAGGATACCATTATTCGTATGCCCCTGCCCTCAATGCATACGCGCCCCCTCAGCCTGAAAACCCAAGATCCAGACCGTATGGATGATGAAAGGCAGGACGATCTACAAAGGGGGACGGATAGTGATAAATACTAGGATCAAAAACAAATCAGCCCAGTTAATCGTTTTAACAGTAATCACTTTTATGCTGATTATGGGGACGGGATGTTGGGACCGCCTTGAAATCGACGACAGAGCCCTGGTTTTAGGGGTGGGTATCGATAAACCTGAACATCAGAAGAAAGAATCCGGCAGTGAAACTAAAGAGATTCCTAAGGGTGGGCTGCCCAAATATTCCATGTCCCTATGTATACCTGTTTTTACAAATTCCAGTGACAGCGGCGGGGGGGAGGAGGAGGGTGGAGGAGGACAGCAACCCGACCGTTGGATCCTGACATCCACAGGCAATACGATTCAGGAGATAGTGAGAATATATGCAAATCGTTCCAGCCGGATGATTTTTTTCGGACATATGAAGGTTTTAGTAATTGGTGAGCAGGTTGCCAGGGAAGGCATAGCGGACATATTGGATTATTTCACCAGGGATGTGGATGCCCATGGTAGGATCATGGTTGTAATTGCCAATGGCAAGGCGAAGGAAATATTGGATATAACTCCTTATGAAGAGGATTACAGCCCTGATTATATTGAAAAACTCCTACAGGAAGGAAAAGGGGGTGCCTCAAAAATAGAGGGGGATATGGTATCCCTTTTAAAATCTTTGACATCCAGCGGCAATGCTGTCCTGCCAAGGGTTAGAGCAGGTTCAAAAAGCGATGCCGTCGTCGGAGGATCCGCCCTGATTAAGGATTATAAAATGGTGGGTTGGCTGGGGGAGTGGGAAACCAGCGGAGTGAATACCATCAGGGACAAAGTAGAGGGGGGAAGCCTGAGTATTGTTGCCCCTGGTACTAAAGAAGAATTAATGTCCATACGCTTAAACAATGTAAAGGTCAAAAGGGATGTAACAATAAAAGCAGGCCAGCCGATTTTTAAAATAAGGATATTTTCCGAAGGCGAGGTTGTGGAAAAACCGCAGAGCGTTGGAGTTCTGAGCAGTGAGTTACTAAAAGAGATTGAAAGAAGGGTTATTTTGGAGATGCAGCACAGAAGCATAGCAACTGTTACAAAATTGCAGAGGGAATTTAAGGCTGATGTCCTTGAATTCGGAGATCTGCTTTCAAAGAAACACCCTCAGTATTGGGCTCAGGTGGAAAAGGATTGGGATGAAAAATATTTTCCCAAGGCTGAAGTTTTAGTGGAATCTGATGCAAAGATACGGAGAGTGGATGTTACCAGATAAAACCGTAGGGAGAAGAGTGTATGATTAAGGATAATGACAGGATATCCAGCTGGCAGGTCTTTATTATTATAATCAGCACAATAAATGCTGTGGAAATTTTAAGTTCGCCCCGAAGGCTTGTTACTTTTGCTGGGCCCGATGGCTGGCTGCTGGTTATTGGGGGTCACCTACTTGGGGCATTGGGTCTTTTTTTCATCATTAAGTTGGGGCTGCTTTATCCGAAGGATACCCTTGTGGAATATTCCCAGAAAATTGTGGGAAGGTTTTTCGGCAGCTTGGTGGCGGTACTGGCTATTTTGTTTTGGCTGTTGACCACGGCTAAGACTACCAGACAGTTTGCTGAGTTCACCCATCTAATACTGCATGAGACACCCATTGAGGTGATTATAATCTCATTATTGGTTGTTGTGGCCTATATTGCTAGACATGGTCTAGAGCCAATAGCTAGGATGTTGGAAATATTATTCCCAATCTTTATTGCGATCCTGGCTTTGTTGTTTTTTTCTGCGGCACCCAAAGGAGATTATACTAATTTGCTGCCATTTTTAAATACAGACGTAAAGAGTCTAATCCATGGAACCATTGACAATTCCCTGGGTATGGAGGGCCAGGAGTCCCTAGTGATGCTGCTGCCCTTCATGATGGCCAGTAAAGATGCATACAAGGCGGGGTTTGCCGCCATAGGGCTGGATATGCTCCTGAGAATTGCGGCCTTTATTGTTGTCATTGCCGTTCTTGGTGAGCATTTGACTAAGGTATTTCTTTGGCCGCTGGAGGAAATTGGGAGATTCCTATTTTCACCCGGGGAATTCTTTGGGAGATTGGATGCATTTTTTACCGCCCTATGGGTCACCGTGGCCTTTTCAGCTGTGTTGGTATACTACTACTTGGTGAGCCTGACCCTGTCAAGATTATTAAAATTCCGGGAGCATACCCCCCTAGTTTTTCCCCTACTGCCGGTCATATTTATTCTATCCTTGATACCCAGCAATGTTTTTGAGGTGGAAAGGGCCTCAAGTATGATTTCCTGGGTTTTTGGTATCCTAGCTTTCACCGTGCCGCCACTATTGCTGTTAATCTCATACATACGCGGCACCCATAAAAAAAGCGGTAAGGATGTGGGGACAGGATGAGCCAGCTGGGGCATTTCGTACTTGGTGCCGGCCAACCCCTGATAACCTTTGGAAGGATGTTGGTAATAGTTTTTTTTGGTTTGATCACTGTTTACCTTGACGGAAGGTGGATGAATCACAGAGGCCTGTACAGGGAAGAGTTTTGGGCAAAGATTATAGGCTGGTCCCTGGTAGTCATTGGTATCGGATCATGGCTGGCCTTCAAGATTCTTGGTGATTATTGACCGGGCAAACGGATATGAGAATTTCCCACTTGACTTAAACTAATGATCTATGGCATAATATATGTTGCAAGAAATCATATATTGCTTTGGGGATATGGCGCAGCTGGGAGCGCGTCTGAATGGCATTCAGAAGGTCAGGGGTTCGAATCCCCTTATCTCCACCAAATATGCGCACACCTTACAGTGTGCGCATTTTCTTATTCTTTTCCACGATTCTTTCCTTATTTATTTTCAGGAAGAGATACCATTTGAATAAAAATATTGGTATGATATCTAGTACAGCACTTTTTTAAATAACTATTAAGAGGTGAAGGCCCATGAAAATCAAGGATATTATAGGCGAAGATGCCCCAACCGTCTCCCAAACGGACACCATTGAAAATGCATTAAAGATAATGACAGAGAAAAACATAAATGGACTGGCCGTTGTTGATGATGATAATCTGCTGGTCGGTATGGTGGTAAAGGCAGATATTTATCGCTTTATGATTCAACCAGGCAGATATACCGCCTATCCTGTGGACAGGGTAATGTCAAAGGATGTAGTGTCTGTTCATCCTGATGAAAATGTACGTGAGGCGGCGGTGAAGATTTTAGCAAATCATATTGTGGCCATGCCTGTAGTGGAAGAAGATAGGGTGCTTGGGATGGTCAGTGTAGAGGATCTACTGGAGTATTTTTCCAAAGAAGCTTAACAAATTTCTGGGGAAGAGGCATGAGTATACAGCAATTGGTATTTATCTACATATCCAAAGTCAACTTTCCTGTGATCCCACATGAAATAATGCCGCAATAGTCGAAATATATTTTGGTGCATTTGTAACTATTCAGGGGGGGTACTGTTCCGGTTATTTAATGTAGGTAAGGGGACTTGCAGTTATAAAATCCAAAAATGTTGGACTCGACGACACTTCTTTTGGGGGTAATATCATATCCGACTATACTATTAAACTGGATATTCTTTTTCTGAATTCTGCTTGTTTCTTGAATATTTGCCTAAATATCGTATCTCGGGTGCATTCAAGTATATTTGTATATCTAAAATCGCAATATAATTTTTGACCCAACGCTACTGTTTTTATAACTTTACCTGCAACTGTTATCG
>JAAYRB010000186.1 GCA_012519005.1 Clostridia bacterium | reverse complement strand
TCCACCTGATTCACCGGGAGAGTAACCGATTTTGAGCGGCAGTTGATCGTCAAATTCAAATCCATATTCCTTGAAGGAGTAATGGAATAACTTTCCTGCTTCCTTCCCATCCTCCAACAGCAATTCCTCACGGTAAAGTAAATCCAAGGCATTATCCTTGATGGCATCTTGGACTTTTTCACGATGTCTGATCCCATCCATAACACCCTTTTTAAGTAAGTTCCCACTTTTGCAGTGGGAATCAAAATTCCGTTTCAATAGATCCCCCCCCTGCCCGCCCCACGTAAATGTAGGGATCATTGACGGCATCCGAAGCACAGATGTCACAATAGCCCAGTTTTTCAATCAGATATTTCTTCATCCTTTCAATAAAGTGGGGACGGGGTTTACCATTATAGGCGGGAAACAACAATGACTCTCGGGCATCCAAAAATAATTTCCTTTCAATGGCTTCTTTTAAGCCCCTATGGGAGCCGAACCCAAAGTTTTTACCCTTCTGGGCATACAAGGTAAACCTAATATTCAGCTCCTCCCTGAATGATTTTTTTACCGCCCCGGTAATACCCATGGCCTCTTCAATGGAACCCATGAGAACCTCATCACAGATGTTCCCCTGACAATAGGCCATGACATTATTCATATATTTATTGAAAACATCTTCTGCCGAACATTCATTGGAATTCAGAAAGGCTTCCCTGATATCGTCTTGGAGGGCGCTGTAATACTCTTCCTTTGCTAATATGATGAAATTGGCCAATTCCTGCCCATTATCAATAGTTGGGGAAAGGTGAAATTTCAAACCATCGTCCAGAGATTTTAAAAGATCCAAAGCATTGATACATTCAGCACCGGAGGCCAGAACGCTGCAAATTTGGTTAAAAACAAATCTTGGGTCTATACCTTTCATACCCTCGGGGCAGCTGTTTTTTCTTAATTCCTCCACATCCCCGGCGGTAAATCCCCCTACCTGTCTACCATCGTAGAGCCTCATCTTTTTGACTAAGTTCAATCCCTTCCCCCGGGGTTCTTTCAAGCGGGTCAGCACACTGAAAGCAGCGGCGGCCTCCAAGGCGTGGGGGGCAATGTGGGCTTCCGGTAGTTGAGCGGATTCAATGAGCTTTTGATAAATTTTTACTTCATCGGATATTTTCAAATTATAGGGAACTGGAATAACATACAATCGGGATGCCAGGGCTTTATTTTTATCATCACTTAAAAAATCCCTATATTCATCCTCATTGGTATGGCAAATAACCATTTCATCAGCGGAAATCAATGCGAAGCGTCCAACCTTGAAATACCCTTCCTGGGAAAGGCCCAACAGAGTATATAAAAACCTTTCATCACACTTAAATAATTCCTGGAATTCCATCAAGCCCCTATTGGCGGCGCTCAATTCCCCATCAAAACGGAAGGCCCTGGGATCAGACTCCGAACCATATCTGCCTATGGTGGAAAAATCCAAGCTGCCCGTGAGTTCCGCCATATCCTGGGATTTGGGGTCGGACGGAACAAAAGTGCCAATCCCCACCCTATCCTGTTCCGAGATAAGGATCCTTTCCACCGGCACATCTTCAATTTTACCCCCGTATTTCACCCTCAACATTAAACTGCAGTAAGGGCAGAGATGCCCCTCTATCCTTACCCCTAATTTCTTTTCCATTTCCTTTCTCAGCCGCCCGGTCAGTAAATGTAGGGGCTCTTCATGCATGGGGCAGCCCTTGATTCCATATACCGCCCCCTCTTCAGTACGAGTGTAATCCTCCAGCCCCCTTTTGATTAAATTGACAATAGTGGATTTCCCGCTCCCCACGGGGCCAACCAGCAGCAATATCCTTTTCTTAATATCCAAATGCATAGAAGCCGGTCTCAAATAATCTTCCACTAACATTTCAATGGTTTTCTCCAACCCATAGATATCCCCGGCAAAAAACCTATATTTCTTCTGACCACCCTCCTTGGAAACCCCTGCCTTCATAATCATGTCGTATATCCGGCCGTGGGCACTGCCGGCCAAAGAAGGTTTCGCGGCTGTAAGGCTGAGGTATTGGCTGAAGTTACCCTCCCAGTTGGGGGTTTTTTTCCCCTCCTTAAAATCATCAGGCTCAAAAACCATACCTATTCATCTTCTCCCTAGAATAATAGTTGCGGACCTAGTGGAATCATATGCCGGGGCCATTTTATAAGAAGGTTTTTAATTAAAATTTACCACACCACTTGTCTAATTACGGATATAATGTATATATATTAAACAGGATCGGACATCTCAAATCCTTCCAATGATGATGCTAAGGATTCAGGGCCTTTTTGAGGATTTCAAATATCTTGCCGAAAAATGGGGCTTGTTATATACTCCAAATTAAGGTGGTGGCGTTAAAAATGAGAAAAAAGATTTCTACAGCAGCTTTGGCTTTTTTATTTTTCATGATGGTTATGGGACAATCCATTGTGCTGGCCGGGGACAGTACAGTAATCACCCTTGGGGCGGATCTCAGCCAAGATCAAAAAGAAATGATCCTGAATAAATTTGGTGTGCCCCAAGATGTGGAACATCTTACCGTAACTAATGAGGAGCAGCTGGAGGCCCTGGGAGAATACCTGAGCCCCACGGTCATAGGCAAACGGGCTTACTCCTCAGCAAAGGTTGTCCCTGCCCAGAAGGACAGCGGTATAGGAGTCAGTGTTGATGAAAATATAAATTGGGTCACTGAAGAGATGTATATCAATGCCTTAGTAACTGCGGGTGTTGAGGATGCGGAAGTTACCATAGCTGCCCCCTTTCCCGTATCCGGGACGGCGGCATTGACTGGCATTATCAAAGCCTTTGAAAGCGCCAAGGGCGTCAAACTATCGGAAAAGCAGGTGGACGCCGCCAACGAGGAACTGGTAAAGATGTCCACCCTAGGCAAGAAAATAGGTGACCCGCAAAAAGCTTCGCAGCTGGTATCTGAACTAAAAAATCAGCTGGGCCAATTGAATCCGAAAACAGATAATGATTACCGCTCCCTAATAAATAAAGTTGCCAAGGATATGGGCATCGACCTAACAGAAGATCAGATAAACAGCTTGATGGATCTGTTGAAAAAATTAAAATCCCTTGACGTGGACTGGAAACAGCTGGCAAAACAGGCGGCTAATATCCACGGTAAGTTTTCGGAAATTATGGAAGAAAACCCCGAGGTGAGATCCCTCTGGGGGCAGGTGGTAGATTTTTTCAAAAACATCTTTGATATTGTACTGCAGTTATTTAAATAAACTTACGATACACATCGGGATAGGGAAATGGTTAATGAAACCATAAATACCAATATTCCCAAAGGGTTTGGCCCTCATAAATAGAAATAAAGAGTCGTAATACAGCTGCCTGACATGAGTTAATATTTAGTAGACGAAAAGTATACAATAAATGAAAAGCCCAAAAACAGGAGGAATTCCATATGAAGCATGGTGTAGATTTTACCATCAATGATCAAAATATGTTGGATTTCATAGGGGATATCAAGGCGCCCCGCCCGGCCATCCGTAGGTTTAGGGACGCCGCAAATATTCTATACCCCTACCAAAAACCCGAACCAAAACCGGATAAATCCCCCCTTTATTATATGTACCGCGCAATATATAAAAATGATGAGGACAAGAAGATGTTCAAAGATGAGGGTATCCGGTATGATATCACGGTTATACTGCCGGGGTTTATGGGTGAGGAATTTATTAAAACCGTCGGTCATTTTCATCCCAAAAAAGAGGGCAGCGATGATACATACCCCGAGTATTACGAGGTTCTTCATGGAGAGGCCCTGTATCTGTTTCAAAAAAACACTCCCGATGGAGATGTGGAGGAAGTATTTATCGTAACTGCCAAGGAAGGGGATAAGGTATATATCGACCCCAACTACGGCCATATTACAATTAACCCGGGAAAGAACCCACTAGTAATGGCCAACTTAGTGTCGGATGATTTTAGCTCAGACTATAAGCCCATTGAAGAAAAAAAGGGAGCAGCCTATTTTTACATAAAAAACAATTTAGGGGAACTGGAATTTGTTCCAAACCCCAACTACAAAAACACCCTGTCACTAAATCTCATGCCGGCGGAGAAAAAAGATCAGCCTGTGGATATTGATGCCGATGTTGGCCTGTATGAAGCCTTTGTTAATAAGCCTGAGGATTTCTCCTTTTTAAAGTAATATTTATATTAACGCCTCGGAAAGACACAAAATCATGCGCCTGTTGACAATTCGCCCCCGCTATCAGCGGGGCGTTTTTTACTGATTTCTTTCATAAATCTACAAAAAGGAATATTGCCCCCCCTGAAGAAGTATGGAATCCGAGCAATTGCAGCTAATATTAAATAGAGGTTGGAGGTAGTGATATGAAACCAGGCACTAGAGTCTTGCATACAGGGGTGGAAATTGATAAATATACGGGGGCTGCCAGCATCCCTATCTATCAGGTATCAACCTTTAACAAGACCGATGTTCATAGTTTGGATGAGGGCTACATATATTCCAGAACTAATAACCCCACAAGAGAAGCCTTAGAGGAGGCCGCCTGCCGGCTGGAATACGGAAACAAGGGTTTTGCCTTCGCTTCCGGTATGGCCGCCATATCCTCCGTTTTTTCTATCTTTGGAAGTGGGGACCATATTGTAGCCTGCAGCGATATCTATGGTGGCGCCCATGAGGTGCTCACTGAATTATTCCCCAGATTTGGAATGGAGGTATCCTTTGTTGATGCCACGGATCTGGATGCCGTTAAAAAAGCCATTAGAAAAAATACTAAGGCCCTATATTTGGAAACCCCTTCAAACCCTTTGATGAGGATAACAGACTTAAGGGGTGCCTGTGAAATTGCAAGACAAGCAGATTTAATTAGCATCGTAGATAATACTTTCATGACTCCCTATTTACAAAACCCCTTGAGGCTTGGCGCTGATATTGTGATCCACAGCGCAACAAAATTTTTGGGGGGACACAGCGATGTCACCGCGGGAATAGTGATCGTAGATGATGATGAACTGGCGGGAAAAATAGCTGCCATCCAAAAGTCCTTTGGTGCTGTTATCGGACCCATGGATGCTTGGCTGGTCATGAGAGGAATCAAGACTCTGAAGGTCAGGATGGAGCAGCATGAACATAATGCCATGGAAATTGCCAATTGGATCGGAAAACAGCCGGGTATCGCCAAGGTATACTACCCGGGCCTAAAGGATCACCCAGGTCACCATCTACATAAAGAACAATCCAGCGGCTTTGGCGCTGTGCTTTCCTTTCAAACAAATACCATCGGATTTGCCAAAAAAATAATGCACGGCATAAAGCTTCCCGTTCTGGGGGTAAGCCTGGGCGGTGTGGAAAGTATCATGTCCTACCCGGTCTTGATGTCCCACGCATCAATACCCCAGGATCAGAAGGAAGCCCTGGGAATTAGCGAAGACCTTATAAGGTTTTCCGTGGGTATTGAGGATGTGGAAGATCTCATTGCAGATTTAGAACAGGCAATGAAATAGAAAGTCACAAAAAAATAAAGAACCGGGCACCATCCATGATGGGGGCCCGGTTCTTTATTTAGAATGCGGGGACACAGCTTCCTTCATATTCTTCTTCCAGAAATGCTTTGATTTCCGGTGATTGCAGAACATCCGCCAGTGCCTTAATGGCCTCCCTGTCCTTGTCATCGGGACGCACAACCAGCACATTTGCAAAGGGCGAATCCTTGGGTTCCATGAAAATGGAATCATCCACAGGATTTAAATCTGCTTCCAATGCATAATTGCTGTTGATAACACAGATATCCAAATCCTCAAGGGATCTGGGCAGCATAGCGGCATCCATCATAATAATATCAAGATTTTTGGTATTCTCCACGATGTCTTTGTCCGTTGCTGTAACCCCAGCCCCTGCTTCAAGTTTGATAAGCCCGGCCGCCTCCAAAACATTCAATGCCCTTCCACCATTGGTGGCATCATTGGGTATACCCACCTTGGCGTTATCGGGAAGGTCCTCTAAACCAGCAAGGTTCTTGGAGTAAACCCCCATGGGCTCATTATGCACCTTTACAACCCACTCCAAGTTTGCATCATTGTTTTCATTAAAATCATCCAAGTAGGGTATATGTTGGAAAAAATTTGCATCAATTTGCTCATCATTTAGAGCGGGGTTCAGTTGAACATAATCGGTGAAAACTTTAATCTCCAGCTCAATGCCCTTCTCTTCCAATATAGGCTTGGCAACCTCAAGAATTTCCGCGTGGGGTTTCGCCGTTGCACCCACCACGACCTTGTTGTCATCGGGTCCGGCCGCTGTCCCCCCTCCACAACCAACAGTGAAAGCAGCAATTAAACCCAAGCACAGAATCAATAATATCCCGCGTTTCATCCTATTACCTCCTTCTTTTTACAACCCTATTAGCCATTCCATCTCCCAGTGATTGAATTCCCTGAACTAATAAAATAAGTACTATTACTGTAGCCCACATCACAGTGTCCTCATAACGTTGATAGCCATAATAATAGGCCAGTGTACCAAGACCACCTCCCCCTACAATTCCCGCCATGGCAGAATAGCCTATGAGATTTATGGAAGTTATTGCAATTCCCAACAGCAGCGAAGGTTTAGCCTCGGGCAGCAGTACCTTGCGTATAATTTGCCATGTATTGGCCCCCATGGACATGGCCGCTTCTACCAGACCCCACTCAATCTCTTTCAAGGATGTTTCCACTAGGCGGGCAACAAAGGGTACCGCCGCCAAGGTAAGAGGAACAATGGAGGCGATGGTCCCAATGGAAGTCCCTACAATGAGCTTGGTCAAGGGTATGACCAATATAAGAAATATAATGAAAGGTATGGATCTAACGGCGTTTACAATGGAACCCAGCACCTGGTTGAAATAGGTATTTTCCAGTATATGTCCCCTAGCCGTAACCACCAATATCACACCCAGGGGCAGCCCGAGTAAATAGCTGATAACAGTGGATATAAAGACCATGTATATACTTTCCCAGGTGGCCACCAGCAGGCCTTCCACTATCCAGCTGTCAGTACCTAAGAATGAATTGATAAAAGCATAGATGGGAATAACACCGAAACTAAACATCCTTCAACACCTCAATCTTCAAGCCCCGGCTTTGCAGATATTCCGCGGCCTTATCTATGGAATCAGATCTTCCGATAAGCTCCAGGGTCAGGCTTCCAAAGGGGGTACCCATAACCCGATCAATATTTCCATATAATATATTAGCCTCCACATCAAACCTACGGATCATGGTGGATACCACAGGCTCCCCAGCCGTTTTACCGATAAAGGATATCCGGACCAACTTGGATATATTATCTCCTGTTCCCACTGACGAATCACCTAGTATTCCCTCAGGAACATCCCCTCCCATTATCGCACTTGTAAAACTTTTTGAGGTGGGTGTTTGAGGATTAGAGAAAACTTCCAGGACATCCCCCTCCTCTACTATTTCCGCGTCATGAATTACAGCTACACGATGGCATATCTCTTTGATAACATTCATATCATGGGTGATGAGCAAAATGGTCAATGAAAAACGTTTGTTGATATCCTTCAGCAGCTGCAGAATAGAGTGAGTGGTACGGGGATCCAAGGCGGAGGTGGCTTCGTCGGACAAAAGTACCGCTGGTTGATTGGCCAAAGCCCTGGCTATCCCCACCCTTTGCTTTTGTCCCCCGCTGAGCTGTGAAGGATATGACCCCGCCCTATCCGAAAGACCCACCAGATCTAGAAGTTCGCCGACTCTGGCCCTGGCCTCGCTGCCGGCAGCCCCGGTAATTTCCATGGGAAAAAGAATATTGTCAAAGATATTCCTGGAGGATAGAAGGTTGAAATGCTGAAATATCATACCTATTTTCTGTCTTGCTGTTCTGAGTTCTTTGTTGTTTAAGGAAGTTATCTCCTCACCGTCAACAATGATTCTGCCGCTTGTGGGCCTTTCCAGCATATTTATACACCTTACAAGGGTACTCTTACCGGCACCGCTCAGGCCGATGATTCCGTAGATCTCTCCCTTTTTTATATCCAGACTTACATTGTTCAATGCTGTAATTTCTTGTTCCTGGGTTCTATATATTTTTGTTAGATTCCTGATCTTGATCAAAGCCTCTGCCCCCTAAAGATACTCTCCCTAAAGCATGGATTGAAATTTGCCGCATTAAAAAAATTTGCCATCTTCCAGGAATTGAAGAGGGCAAATTTTGATTCCTCTTCTTATCTACCCGGAAGTCCCGGCGGGAATTGGCACCTTCCCATAATTGCGGTAGGTTGCCGAAGGTTCTTAGGGCCCATCCCTCCCCTTCTCTTGATAAGAAAGTAACAGCAAAAAACTGCTTGCTGCTCCGGTATATTAAATTTTACGAATTATCAAAATAAATCTGATATATTTATGTTATTATAAGTTTCACCAGCATCCCTGTCAAGTGAAATCTACTTTTTACCCCACCCCCCGTGCAGCACAATCCGCTTTGGGGTGGGGAAAAGCTCCTGTTTAAAAGACCTATTCAAGATAATCTTTTAGCTTTTTGCTTCTGCTTGGATGGCGGAGTTTCCGAAGAGCCTTTGCCTCTATTTGACGAATTCTCTCTCGGGTAACTCCAAACTCCTTGCCCACTTCCTCTAGGGTTCTGGAACGACCATCATCCAAACCAAAACGAAGTCTGAGCACCTTTTCTTCCCGCGGTGTCAGTGAATCCAAGACGCCTTCCAGCTGTTCCTTCAACAGCATAAATGATGCCGCATCCGCCGGGGCCAGGGCCTCCTCGTCTTCAATGAAATCACCTAAATGACTATCCTCTTCTTCCCCGATAGGAGTTTCTAAGGATATGGGCTCCTGAGCAATCTTCATAATTTCCCTTACTCTTTCTTCAGTAATATCCATCTTTTCTGCAATTTCTTCTGGCGTAGGATCCCTACCGTATTCCTGAAGCAGCTGCCGGGAAATTCGGATCAGCTTATTTATAGTTTCAACCATATGCACAGGTATTCTGATCGTCCTTGCTTGATCCGCAATGGATCTGGTTATGGCTTGGCGTATCCACCATGTGGCATAGGTACTGAACTTGTAGCCCTTCGTATAATCAAATTTCTCCACTGCCTTTATCAGTCCAAGGTTGCCCTCCTGTATCAAGTCCAGGAACAGCATACCCCTGCCCACATATCTCTTGGCAATACTGACCACCAACCTAAGGTTGGCCTCGGCAAGACTTCTTTTGGCCTCTTCTTCCCCCTTCTCTATCCTCTTTGCCAACTCTACCTCTTCTTCGGCATTTAGGAGGGGCACGCGACCAATTTCTTTTAGATACATCCTGACCGGGTCATCGATTCCTACGCCCTCTGGCACAGACAGATCCACTTCCGATTCTTCTTCCTCTTCTTCATCATCGTCATCATCACTGTCATCATCAGATATAATCTCTATACCCAGACCTGTCAAATGATCATATATCTCATCCACTTGCTCGGGACTCAATTCGATCTCTTGTAAAGCATCCATTATTTCCTGATAGGTAAGGGAACCTTGTTTTTTGCCCTTTTCAACCAGTTCTTTTATATGCTCATCTTTAATTTGCAGTTCTTGCAATTCCGCTCCCCCCTTTCTAAGGGTAAAGTCATCAAATTTCCTTCCTGATGAACCCATGGAGCCGGTTTATTTCCTCCATGTAATTCCGCAGTAATTTCCTGTCCCCCTGATTCTGTGCTTTCTCCAACTCTTCCTGTTTGGCCTTTACCTTATCCAGCAAGGCCCTTCTTTTTAGATCCTTTATATATAAACCTACATTCTCCAAATTATCACAGGGAGGTAGATATTCTTTAAAATACAAATGACTTAAAAACTGTTTAGATTCTTCTAGATCAGCCATATCCATAATTGCCGATGGGGTAATCTCTTCCCCCAAATCCTTCATTTTTTTTATCAGAGACAGCACCTCGCGCAGGTATGGTTCGCTGAGGAAATCTATCCCAGGATCCTCGTCAATCAAATCCACAATCTTTGGATTCAGTACTGACATCCAAACCAAATTGTGCTGGGGCCCGCTAAACTTTGACAATTTAGGTATTTCTGCCCCATCGTCAGTATAATTATTCTTTACCTTTTTGCCCCGAATAATACCAGTTTTTTGCAACCCCTTAGCATATTTAAGCATTTCTTGGGTTATTGCTTCCTCTGATAGATTGAGCTTTTCTGCAATGAGCTTTATATAGGCTCCCCGTTCCACCATATTATCTGTCTTTACTAAACTGGGGATAACTTCATTAACAATATCAACCCGGCCGGTTATGCTGGATATATCATATTTCTTACACGCATTATGCAAAACATATTCTACAAGGGTCAAAGATTTCCTTTTTACCAGGTCAAGAAAAGAATCCCGCCCTTTGTTTTTAAGATAGTCATCGGGGTCTTCCCCTTCAGGGAACATGGCTATTTTTACGGTACATCCGCATTGAACTAATATTTCCATGCCCCTGATCGCCGCCGCGGAACCAGCGGTGTCCGCATCAAAAGCAATGACAACATTTTTTGTATACCTCCGAAGGAGCTTTCCATGATCTTCTGTAAAGGCCGTGCCCAAGGTGGCCGCAATATTGCCAATATCATATTGTTTTGCCCTCATTACATCTGTATAACCTTCCACAACTATGACATAGTCTTCCCTACGTATCTCTGGAACTGCCAAATTCAAGCCATATAATACCCTTCCCTTATTAAAAATGAAGGTTTCCGCTGTATTTAGGTATTTAGGCTCTCCACGGCCGGATATTCTCCCCCCAAAACCAATTGGGATGCCTCTCATATCCAGAATAGGGAACATAACCCTGTCTCTAAAATAATCGACAATATCACCATTTTTCAATTTACGGGCCAACCCGGCCATAATAAGTTCATCGGATGTGAAGCCTTTTTTTGCAAGATATGTGCAGAGATATTTCCCAGCCCTGGGTGCATACCCAAGCAAATATTCATTGACTACATCTG
>JAAYRB010000027.1 GCA_012519005.1 Clostridia bacterium | reverse complement strand
GGGGAAATATTAAAATAGTATCAGGAACAGATATCCAAATAACGGCGGAAAGCAATGATGCCAAAATAGAGGGTACCGTATCAATAGAGTCCAATGCCAAAACCACCATATCTGCTCCAGTATCTAATTTAGTAGTTAATACAAAAAACTCACAAGTAGTCATTAATGCCACGGTTGACAAAGTAGCGTTGAGATACAATGCCGAAATTACCCTTAACATAGGGGTAGAAACCCCAAGAATAGAAGCCAGGCTTGGGACTACTGTGACAGCCAAAAATGAAAATGGCGAACAAGTAGCGGTTGATGTTAATTATACGTTAGACACTTACGAGTTACGCCTAAAAATAAACGGTGCTACCAATAGATTAGAAAATATTGTAGAAGGCCCCTATGACGGCAATGTAGCAGAAGGGGAAAGAGAAAAGCTGCAAACAGCCCTAACTAATTCAGAACAAGCACTAGAAAATAAAGAAGTTACAGAACAAAATCAAAAAGATATAGATGCTGCTGCAGAGACACTGGGACAAGCTATTGCAGATTTTGACAGCAAAATAGTTAAAGTAAACAGACGGGAAATAAACCAGCTTGTAGAGTATGTTTACCTTTTCAAAATTCTTAATTATAGTGGCATTGTTATCGGAACAGAAGTAGGGAACTATCCACAAGAAGCATACAATGAATTTAAAACAGTATTTGATGAAACACGGGAATATCTAAGGGGTGATAAAGTAACACAAAGCGGAGTAAATTCAAAATTGGAGCAACTAGAAAATGCTCTTGTAACATTTAACGCCTCCAAAATAACAACTCCGGATACACGGGGGATAGCACAGTTTTTAATAATAGGGGACAATATTGAAAGCTGGGAAATTAAAGATAGGTATATATCGGTGAAAAAACCAGAAGACAGTAAATGGGACTATATGTGGGATCTGAACGGGGAGAAAGCAATAGAAGTTACCCAAAATACCAGTGGGCTTTCTGTCAACATAGAATTTGATGTTCTTGATAAATATGAAGAATTTGTTATTCCTATTGAGCTAAATGGTGGTGGCTATCTGGCATTTTTAAATATAACAGCGCAGGAAATTAAAAACAAAAATGTAAAAGAAATTTCTCTGGACAGCTTTGCATCCATTGATGTTTCCATAGCAGGGGAGGAAAACCACGGCAACTATATTTTGTATAATTTAAGTGCAGATGGAATGTATAATCACTATATTGACAAGAATGTTAAAATACAACCGGGCACATACTCTATATCGTATAAACTGAAAGAAACAGATATACCCTATTATCTTTACACCGATCCAATTGAATTAAACGGTGAAGACAAAGGGGTTGTATATAGTAAGGATGATTTTGTAGAGGTAGAATTAAAATTAGCGCAGAAACACCCATATAGCTATACAATAAATAGTGTTAGCATAATAAAACATGGAACAGGTTCCCCTATAGAAATTAACAATAATGCCCCTAAACTATATTTAAGCAAGGGTTTATACAAAAGTATATCACCATATTATGTTGTTGATATCAACGGCAGTGAATATCAATTTAACATTGGTGGTGTTGAATGCTGGGAAACTGGCTTTGAGGTAAATCAAGACACGGCCTTTGATTTTAGCGATGATTTTAGTTTGAAATCTGGGCCAGAAGGTTATGAGTATGTTATTACGGATAAAAGTCAGAAGTTAAGTAAATTCGGGCATTTTCAAATAGAAAACGACCTGGAACAACAGGTACATTTTCATGACAAAGGAGCTTACCTTGACATGAATTGCCATATAAAGATTACGGCTAATGACAAGGAATATACTGGGGATGCATTTTTATCTGACTTGACTGATTTAACTTTTGGGGAGATATTCGGTGAGGATGACTTAGAAGAGGAATTTACTTTAGAAATTGGTATTCCAGAGTTGCCAATAATAAGCCCTTATATCCAGAAAATAAAATTTGACCCAACAAAATAGAAGAAGACAAGCCGATGATTTCTTTGAAGGACAGCGCCTGTTATCAGCCTGTTAATTCATTGAATCCCCGGGCAACACAGCGTCCTGATCTGTCCCCGATAAAGTGGACACACCTGAGAGATACAGGGGGACGTACCTATTGGGTCAAGTGGGGACGGTTTGGAGTGACCCCCTAATGGTAGACACTTAGGGTACGGTTGATTTCTTCCTTTTTTTCACGTACTTAGCAGTGTCTGTTTGTAGGTTCTCGGGGGGCCTGTTCCTGGGTCGCTTGTCACATGGTAGGTGCCCGTTTGTGATGCATTATGTTAAAGAAAGTACAGAAAGGGATGAAACGCAACAGTTAATTAAATTGGGGAAGGACTCCATAACAATTAGTCGCAAAAAGGGTGAACATGCATACCGTATCCCGATCGGTGGCGGCAGGGGAAATGCCATGCAGGTTAAGGCCGGTCGCATTGAAAAATTATTTTAGTAAAGTGATACAAGAGGGCCTTTCCTTAACCCAGTGGGGCAATCCCGTTGTGCCCCAGTTGACCTTTTGAACCATTGGTAAACCACAACCCGCCCCGTGGGAAAGCAGACAATTAAGCTCTCCAGCGGGGTGGGTTTTTTTATGTAGGTGGGAAATCCTTTTATTTAGGAAGCCCTTCTATACAAAAGGTTTCCCCTTTACAAGCATGTTCTGCCGCACGTTCCAAAAGGGCTGCCCTTGCCAATAGAAAAATTTTATAATCCGCCTTTATTTTTGCATATCGTTCATCATTTGTAAGCCCCTCATATCCAACCGCCAATTGTTCGTAAGGAATTAGATGGGTTCTTAGACGTCTTTTTAATTCTTCTTCTCCAAGGGCACCGCCGCTCGCCCGTTCCCTTAAATAGGTTATCGGATCTTTGTCGGAAATTGCACGGTTGGTGCGCCAAGTTATTAAGGCGCAGTTAAGGGCCCGGGAAATTTGCTCATCGGGGATACCCGCTTTTTCCAAAATGGATGCGGGGAACAAATGATGGTATTCTCGAGGATGCTCTTTTGAGGTAATGCTGGCAATTGTGGCCCTGGTGCCATCAGCTAAATCTTCGGCCCCACATTTTATCTGTAATGCCAATAACCCGCGTCCAAGGATGGTTTTGCGTTTTGGCCATTCAGCTTGCATAATTACCTCTTTAGCTGGTAACGGGTAAGAGGCATCATTTAAAATTGGTACATTTTGTTCATCAGCCTGATTACATAATACCTTTTTTAAGCCACGAAAATCCTGAAGTGCGTTTGTAGTTGAGGACTGTTCATAGCGTGAAGTTAGACAGGCCCGCCAAAAAAACTTGCGAAGCAAATGTCTTGCATTGCCAAGGGAGTCAGGCTGCAACGGGAGATGCTCCCATAATGCTGCGATAATAGGGAGGGCTGTATAGCTTGGTAACCTTTGGGAATCAAAAATAGACTCTTCTTCTAGAAAACCCACCATCCCTTCGATCCCTTTTAACACCTTGTCCCAACTGTCTAGCATTTTGGTATAATCCAAACCCCGGTAACCTGCCTGGCTGGGGATGCGGTTTTGTTGTAGTGCCACAACATCCAAAACCAGTTCCGGCAGATCTGCGTATTGAGCTGCTCTTGGGATTTTTTCAGCCAAAATTTCAACGTGATCGTGGAGGGATTTTCCTGTTTCCTCTTCCACAAGGGCTACTACAATATCATAAGTGGAAAGACGTACTGAACTGGTATTCATTTTTATAAATACATCCAAGGCCACTTCTTTGGGCGTACTTGGTGGTAAAGATAAATAGGGAAGGTTAAATTCCCTTACTTTAATTCTTAGTTCGTTAATGATTTTTTTAACATATTTATAGGCTTGGAACTTAACCGTATCTTTGTCATCTTTGTCTGCAATTGCCTTCTCTACCCAGTTATCTATCTTTTCCTCCATGTCCTCTGGTCTAAGCAAGTGGATAGGAATAAAGCTACGGCTCCAACACTGTTTTGGGTCATCCACCCACATGGGGTACCGTTTACCGTTTTTCGTCCAACGGGCCTGTCCATAGACGAACGGAAGTTTTTTTGAAGGGTTAATCACATCTTCTTCAAAACCCACAAGATAAGTCCGATCAGGGTATGTATTGTGAAGACTGCGCCATAAGGCGGTAAGTCGCTGTTGCCCATCTAACAACTGTTCCGTCACTTTTTCGCCTGACCTTGGTGCATCAACCATAGTTCTGCTTATAAATTTTTCTTCATCGCCAACATTTAGTATTAAGGTTGCTCCTGAGGGAAGTCCACGAAGGACAGTAGTCAATAATCCAGCAACCTCACTATGTCCCCAAACTACAAATCTTTGGAAGCGTGGCAACGTAATTTGTCGTGAACGAATGCGGTTAAACCACTCCGGTAAAAATCGATCGTGTGCATGCATAAAATCTCCACCTTTTTGTTTTTTACTGGTATTTCAACAGAAAATTTTGCCTTGGCAATCCACTTATTCTTTTCTGGGTGATGGTCTTAATTTCCTTTTAACTATTGATACCTTTCAAATTTATGGGGTATGAAAGTAAATGAAACACATATGAAAACTTTCGGTAAATTGATCTCCTAGATTATTGCAAGTAGGAACCACAATCCACCCCGTGGGAAAGCAAGCAATTAAGCGCTCTTCCACGGGGCGTTATTTTATTTCAACCGGTGTCCTTAGCATGATTATCAACGGCCATAAATACATATCAAACCCCAACAAAACCTATACATATTGGCAATTATTTGCTATACTATAAGCTGCAACTCCATGAAGGAGGGAACGCAAGGTGGATCGTGCAACTACGGAGAAATGGTCATCACTGGGGGAGGTTGCTGAACACTTGGGTGTCAGCAAAGATACAATTTACAGATGGATTGCTACCAAGCAGATGCCTGCTCACAAGATCGGTAAGCTGTGGAAATTTAAAATTAGCGAGATAGATGACTGGGTTACAAAAGGCGAGGCGGCAGATAAATGATTGATGGGAGGGGTATTGGTGGCAGCAATAGATGATTTAATTGCCCAAATAGAGGATAGGGTGCTGAGGGAGCGCTTGAAAATTGAAACTGACCGGATTGCCAAGGAAAAAAATTTGGATTAGTTTTTGAGGAACACCTGCCGGAATTAACCCCTCTTTACAATGCGGAAATACGTGTAGGGTCCCGGGTGGCCAGTCGAGGTGGGGATCTGTCAGAACTATGGCGGGTACTATCAATTTTAGCGGGACAAGGAATATGCGTGAATTATAGGAGCGGGGAAAGGAAGGAATTCCCCATCCACGAAATAATGGCGGTTGCTAATTTTGGTGAGC
>JAAYRB010000185.1 GCA_012519005.1 Clostridia bacterium | reverse complement strand
TGATATTCTCAGGGGAGAATCGCCTTTTGGCTAAGGTCCCAGCAAAAGATTCCATTACCTCCACAACAGACAGCTGGGGGTCCAACACCCGAACAATGCCCTCGGTAATAACCATGGTCTTGGATAAGAGGATAAAATCTGAAGGCATTGTAATGTTATATTTATATACAATTCTAAACAGATCGTTAAAAACATCCCTCAAACTTATTTCGGTAACCAATTTATTATAATGCTTATCCCTGAACTCACTTATATCCTTTTTGAGCAAGTTTTTTCTCATATCTGGAGGAGTAATTCCCATTTCTAAAATGTGATGGACCAGTGCATCGCTGTCCTTATTAACTAAGGAAATTATTATTCCGGTCAGTTGGTTTTTTCTCTCCTCATCTAGTCGGCCCACAACTCCAAAATCAATAAAACCCAGGCGGCCTCCCTTTAAAGCAAAAATATTCCCCGGGTGGGGATCTCCATGGAAAAAACCATCAAGTAGAATCTGCTCAAGCATTATTTTCAATAAGTTATCTGCTAATTTAGATTTATCGAATCCCTTTTTGCTCAGCTCTTCAATATTTCCCAGTTTGACCCCCTCAAGCATGTCCGTGGTAAGCACCCGGGCCGAGGTATAATCCCAGTGAACGAAGGGTATGTGAATTCTATCGTCTTTCCGAAAATTGTGTTTGATTCTTTCCGCATTCCTCCCTTCAACCCTGAAATCCATTTCCTCGTTCAACGTTCTGGTGAATTCCTCCACCATGTTGGTGAACTGAAGCCTCTCCCCCATGGCGGTTCTACGATCTGCTAATCTGGCCAGATCAAAGAGTATTTCCAGATCTGTTTCCACCTCTGAAAGGAGATTAGGTCTTTGAACCTTTACCACAACCTTTTGTCCTGTACCCAGTTCTGCTTTATGCACCTGGGCTATGGATGCGGCTGCAATGGGGACAGGGTCGAAGTTCAAAAACAAATCACCTATACTGGCTCCCAACTCCTGGGTAATGACTTCTTCTATTTCATAAAAATCGTAAGTGGTAGTGCCGTCCTGAAGCTTTTCCAATTCCATTATGATATCATCGGGAAGAAAATCAGATCGTGTACTTAAAACCTGCCCTAATTTAATAAATGTTGTCCCCAATTCCTCGAATACCAACCTTATTCTTTCACCCTTGGCCAGTCTTTGGGATTTACCGTTAGGTTCAAACCTCTTAATTATAGGCAGGGCATCCCTCAACCCTAAATAATCAAAAAGAAACCCAAGTCCATGTTTGGCAAAAGTGTTACCAATCACACGAAGGCGATGAAAGTGCTTATACCTTTTTTTCAAGAACACAGTCCACACCGTCCTAAAAGCGGTTGTTGTGCATCTCCATAGAAATCAAAAGGCTGCCCTCTTCCACCTCAATACCTGCTATCTCGGCCCCCAAGGGCAGTGAGTCAAAATTAAAAATGATGGCCATATTTTCAAGCAATTTATTTTTTAGCCCCTGACTAATACGAACGCTTTTTACCTCTATATCCTCCGGAACAAAAATAACAGCAGAATCCCCTTCAGGAACGAGAGTACCCCATATAATGATGGGTATTCTTTGGCCCATCAGCTCAAAGCTTCCCTGAATAGATACCTCGTTATCCCCCAGTACAGCCTTGGGATTGTCAATAAAGCCCTTATATTTTTCAATAAGATAGTCGTTCAATGCGTCCTCAGTGATAACAATCCTACCCACACCACGACTCTTTGCTGCGAACTTTAATTCTCTCTTACTTAAAAAAAGGGGAAGGTCCACTTTTCCGCTGCCCATATCCATTTGAAGGGTATCCAGGGGCAACCCCCCAAAATCAGGGCTTTCAATCAACAGCTGGAAACTGTCAAAGGATCCCCAAAGGATTTTAACCGCTGGCTTTGCTTTTAAAGTCAAAGCTACTTTTTCTTTACCCACCATGAAACTACGGCTCACAACGTCAATAAGACCCTTTTCAATCATCGGAAGAAAGACAATTTGCGGCAAAATAACAAGCAATGATATCACAAGTATCAGGAAAGCCGCCGCTTTGTTTTTTTTCAAAACCCTCCCTCCCCCCCCGGAGAGAATCTAATAATGTACGACTTTACCTGTTTGATTTTGCCCTATGCTGAAGGAAGGAAAAAATAAAGGGATCAATATCACCATCTACAACTGCCTCAACATTGCCAATTTCAATATCTGTTCTATGGTCTTTAACCAGCGTATATGGTTGAAAAATATATGAGCGTATTTGGCTGCCCCAACCTATCTCAGGCTGTTCTCCCCTTTGCTCAGCCAGTTTCCTTTCCCTTTCCTGCATCTCCAATTCCAGCAGTCTCGCTTGTAAAATTTTCATGGCTGTCAGCCTGTTAGCATGTTGGGATCGCTCACTCTGGCATTGGACAACAATCCCCGTAGGTTGGTGTGTAATTCTCACTGCAGAATCTGTTTTGTTCACATGCTGCCCCCCCGCCCCACCGGAGCGGTAGGTGTCAATCCTTAAATCCCCTGGGTCGATCTCTATCTCATCATCCTCCTCCACTTCCGGGATAACCTCTACCGATGCAAAGGAGGTGTGCCGCCTGCCGGAGGAATCAAAGGGTGAGATACGAACCAAACGGTGTACACCCCTTTCCGCCTTGAGATAGCCAAAGGCATAATCCCCCTTTATGAGGGCGGTTACACTTTTAATACCCGCCTCATCCCCGGGTAATTTGTCCAATACTTCAACCTTCATTTTCTTGCTTTCCGCCCATCTGAAATACATTCGGAAAAGTATATCCACCCAATCCTGGGCCTCCGTCCCACCGGCCCCGGCTTGCAGGGAAAAAATCGCATTGTTTTTATCATAGGGCTCATGTAACAGGACTCTGATTTCCATGGCCTCCAAATCCGTCTGGATTGTGCTTATGCTATCTTTTATCTCACCGGAAACAGATTCATCGCCTTCATCTATCCCCATCTCCCATAAAAGGGCCGTTTCCTCAATACGTCTGCACAAGCTATTGTAATCCTCCAGTATATTTCTCAGATCGGAAAGGTCCTGCATCACCTCCTGGGCCTTCCCAGGATTATCCCAAAAATCCGGTTTGACACTCTCCTCCTCTAGATCTTTGATCTTTTTTTCTTTTTGAGCTATGTCAAAGAGAAACCCTCAGTTCATTTTGTTGTTTTTCCAAGTTTTCAATAACATCACGCAGATCTTCAAGCATTTTAGCTGCCTCCTAATTACTAGTTGTCAAAAACACAGGATTATATCCTAAAAACAGCGGCCCTCATGCACTTTTGCCGCAGCATCTTTTGTATTTTTTACCGCTGCCGCAGGGACAGGGTTCATTGCGACCAATCTTCTTGGAACGAGCCGGCATAATCTTTTTTTCTTCGTCTTGGGATGCTGAGGTGGTTTCAACGGTCACTCTGGGCTTCTGCTGCTCCTGAACTACATTTACCCTCAATACATATCTAACAATATCCTCCTGTATGCCAGCTGTCATGTCATTGAACATATCATAGCTTTCTTTTCTGTATGCTATTAAGGGATCCTGTTGGCCGTAAGCCCGAAGGCCTATACCCTGCCGAAGCTGGTCCATGGCATCCAGATGCCCCATCCATTTTTGGTCTACAATTTTAAGAGTTATCACCCTCTCCAGCTGCCGCATGAGGTCGGAACCCAGCTCCTGCTCCCTTTGCTCGTAATACCCCACAGCATTCCGAAGCAAAGTGTCCCTGATTTCCTCCTTCGTCATATTCAGCAGATCATCGGGGTGCAAATCATGTTCCGGTAAAAACAGCTGGCCGGCGTAATCTAACAAGCCTTCCAAATCCCATTCCTCGGGGTAGGGACTGTGACTGCCGTGTATCTCAATGGCATTGTCCACTGTTGACTCCATCATATCAAGGATGTTTTCCTTGATATCCTCCCCATCTAGAACTTGTTTTCTTTGACTATATATTATTTCTCTTTGCTGATTCAGCACATCATCGTATTCCAGAACATGCTTACGGATATCAAAGTTTCGGCTTTCCACCCTTTTTTGCGCATTTTCGATGGAACGGGAAATCATAGAATGTTCAATAGGGGTATCATCGTCCATCCCCACCTTGTCAAGGATACCCGTGATATTGTCCGCCCCAAATACACGCATGAGATCATCTTCCAAGGTCACATAAAAGCGGCTGGAACCAGCATCACCCTGGCGCCCGGAACGTCCCCTTAGCTGATTATCAATTCTTCGACTTTCATGCCTTTCCGTTCCCAGTACATGGAGGCCTCCTAGTTCGGCAACCCCCTCTCCCAGGACTATATCCGTGCCTCGTCCGGCCATGTTGGTGGCAATCGTCACGGCTCCCTTCTGGCCGGCCTTGGAAATAATCTCTGCTTCCTTGTCATGATACTTAGCATTCAATACCTCGTGGGGGATACCCCTTCTTTTAAGCATCCGACTCAGTATTTCTGACTTCTCAATGGATATGGTACCCACCAACACCGGCTGCCCCCTACTGTGCCTTTCAACTATTTCTTCCACCACGGCTTTGAATTTGCCCTCTTCAGTCCTGTAAATTATATCCGGGTTGTCCTTCCTGATCATGGGTTTATTGGTGGGGATCACTACGACATCAAGACCATAGATCTCCCTAAATTCCTGCTCCTCCGTCTTGGCCGTGCCTGTCATTCCAGCCAGCTTTTTGTACATTCTAAAATAATTTTGAAAGGTAATGCTTGCAAGGGTCTGGGATTCCCTTTCTATCTTGACCCCTTCCTTGGCCTCAATAGCCTGATGAAGACCTTCACTGAAGCGCCGACCAAACATCATCCTCCCAGTGAACTCATCAACAATTACCACCTGCCCATCCTTGACTACATAATCCCGATCTCTTTTCATCAGGGCGTGGGCCCTTAGTGCCTGATTAACATGGTGGCTGAGCTCTATATTGGAATCATCATATAAATTGTCCACACCCAGTATTTTCTCCACCCTAGAAACACCATTTTCCGTGAGGGTTGCCACATTTGCCTTTTCATCAATGCTGTAATCTTCCTCTTCCCTAAGGCGGGGCATCACCTTGGCCACCCGGTAGTAGATATCTGTGGGTTTATCCGCCTGGCCGGAAATGATCAGTGGAGTCCGGGCCTCATCGATGAGGATGCTGTCCACCTCGTCCACAATGGCATAGTTCATTGCCCTTTGGGTCAGTTCATCCCTTTCAATGGCCATATTGTCCCTGAGATAATCAAAGCCAAACTCATTGTTGGT
>JAAYRB010000184.1 GCA_012519005.1 Clostridia bacterium | reverse complement strand
GTGCCCAGCTGTGAAGTGCTTCCACCCTTAATGGAGGAGCTGGACCGAGCCGGGGTAAAAGATGAACAAATAACAATAATTTTCGGACTGGGGAACCATCGGCCCCACAGCCGAGAAGAGCAGGAGGAGCTGGTGGGAAAGGAAATCTTTGCCCGCCTGAAATGCCTTGACCACAATCCCCATGACTGCATTTCCCTGGGAGAAACCTCCCGGGGCACCCCGGTGGAGGTATTTCGTCCCGCGGCGGAGGCTGATTTCATCATTGCCACAGGAAATATAGAACTTCATTATTGTGCAGGGTATACCGCCGGCAATAAAGCCCTCATGCCCGGGATATGCAGTAAAAGAAGTATCGAAATGAATCACCGCTTTATGATGGAGTCCGGCACCGCCCCAGGTAAATTGGTGGGAAACCCCATGAGGGAGGATATCGAAGAGGCCGGTGCCAAGGCCGGGGTGGGATTCATTCTTAATGTGGTACTGAGCCCGGAAAATAAAATCATCAGGGCCGTGGCGGGACACAGGATCAGAGCCCACAGGGAAGGGGCGGAATTGGTGGACAAAATCTACCGGAGGCCCATACCCCACCGGGCAGATATAGTCATTGCCAGCCCCGGTGGAAGTCCCAAGGATTCCAGCCTCTACCAGGTTCAAAAAGGCTTGGAGAATGCCGGGCGGGCGGTGCGCAAAGGGGGCATTATCATTTTAGCGGCGGAATGTGGAGAGCAATATGGCGAGCCCCTTTTCCAAGAATGGATCACCAGGGCAAGATCCATTGATGAGCCCATCCAGTGGATAAAAGAAGGATTCCAATTAGGTGCCCACAAAGCTGCAGCCCTATGCAGGGTATTGATGGAGAAAACCGCCTTTTTGGTATCCGAGATGCCCCGACATATGGTGGAAGACTGCTTTTTCAGCTATGGCCACTCCGTGGAGGAAGCCTTGGAAAAATCATTTGCCCAATTGGGGGGAGACGCCAAAATCCTTGTGATGCCCAATGCCAATACCACCATGCCCCTCATAGAATCAAAAAACTGAGGGTAACTCCTTTGGAGTCACCCCCAGGGGATGCTTCTACTAGTACCAAGGGCCATTATTTGCAAATTTTATTTCAGTAGATATGTTTTGGCTGTTTTGATGATAGTTTCTTTCACTGAATAAACACCATGAAGGCCATCAAAAGCGCCGTGAGCACCATTCCCCAAGTGGTCAGGATCGAAGAGCCGCCCAAGCCGTCAGTCCACTACCTTTAAAGGCCTCATCATGTCATTGTCCTCATGCTCCAGGATATGGCAATGCCAGATATAGTCCCCGGTGTGCTCCTTAAAATGCATGGCTATGGTGGTTACCTCGCCCGGGGTGGCCCTCACCACATCTTTTAAGCCCCTTTCGTAGATCTCAGGAGGGCTGAGACTCTGAGGCACATACTTATAGTTTCCCTTTTTATCAAAATCTGCAACAGTGAAAGGCTTTCTGCCAAGAATTTCAAAGTCAACTAGATGGACATGGATGGGGTGGGGGAAATCAAAGTGGTTGACCAAATGCCAAATTTCTATGGTATCCTTTTTTACAATTTCTGTGACAGGGTCATGCCACATCCTATCATCCAGCAAATGCATCACTCTACCATAACGATCCACGGTTTCATCCAAATGAAGAGTTCTTTCCCTATATGCTAAGGAAGGATTTATGGGATGATAGGGGAATAAATCCTCTGGAATATCACTGGTATCCGGGCGTTTCAAGGGTAGAACAACTCTAAATTTCATGATCACTCCGGTGTCCGCGTCCGCCGGAGGTGTGCTCCCTTCGCCATTCACAAGGGTTATTTCTTGGCCCCTGTACTGGGAGAAGTCAATTATCAGGTCAATTCTTTCCGCCGGCTCCAAAACAAAGGAGTCAATCTCCACGGAATTTTGCAGCAGGCCCTGATCCGTACCTATCTGATGGAATATACCGCCATTGCTTAGGCTGAGACCATAGGCCCTCAAATTAGAGGCATTCAGAATCCTAAATCTGTATTTACGGGGCTCCACGTTTAGATAGGGCCAAAGTTTGCCATTTACGGCAATGGTGTTTCCAATGAAAAATGATGGCGTTGAAGGTACTGGTTTATTTACGGGAGGCGTGGCGTTATCGGGATAAAACAAGGAACCGTCCTCATTGAAAGCCTTGTCCTGGATCATCAATGGTATTTCATAGGGTCCCCTGGGCAAATTAAGCCTTTCCTCCAGCCGATCCCGAATAAGATAAAATCCTGCCAACCCCGCATATACATTGAGTCTGGTGATACCCACGGCATGGTCATGGTACCATAAGGTGGTTCCCGGCTGATGATTGGTGTACTTATACACTCTCCTGGTAAAAGCATGGCCCACCGCTTCGTAATTTCTTGAATACCAAGCATCGGGATGGCCATCGCTATCTGCCGCCACATTGGCGCCGTGCAAATGCACCACAGTCCTAACTTCCGGGGTATCAATGGTTCCGTGAAGAGTTTTATCCACGGGTATCAGATGTTTCTCCGGTAGGCTGTTTACCCATCTTACATGGACGGCGGCGTCCTTGGATGCCTCAATGGTAGGGCCGGGACTCATACCGTTGTAGCCCCATATTCTTGTTGTTGGGAACAATTTATGAAATCTATGCCTCACTTCTTTCATCATAATCTTATAATAAGGTATATCCTGGCTGTGATAATCATAGGTTTTTTCCGGAGTGGCCAATGGGGGAACCGTCAGATGGTCAATAAATTTTGGAAAAGTTGCGGGATCTGAGGGATCAACCCTGAATTTTTCTTCCACTGCAATCACCCTCCCTTGTCGATCATGGATCGAAAGTCAAAAGTTTTACTATAATCTATGCCCTTTATGGTTTTATGTGCAAATGCTGGGAATTATTTATATGGACATACCAAAAAAGCCGCTGTATAAAAACAGCGGCCTACCTTATATTAGGGGTAATCAGGTTAATTTCTACTTTAGTATACCTTTTCTATTGTGTAATCATTATTATTCTTTATCATGAATGCCTGTACACCGACTGTCCGCATGCCGGCATCATATGTTGTGTCAATTGTTACCCATTTGCCTTCTTCCTTTAGAAATACCTCATTCCATGCGTGGTATTCCTGCACATCCGACTTCCTGCCCATGAGCAGCTTTGTGGGTATCCCCTGGGATCTGAGCATCACCGCAAAAAGAGATGCATAGTCATAGCAAATACCCCGCTTAATTTTCAATATTTCATCCACCACTGGGAGGTAGCCCGCACCCACTGATTGGGCCTTAGCATGGTCATAGGCTATATTACCCACAATGTAATTATATATGGCCCTGACCTTATCCCCATCATTCTCCATTCCCTCTGTCAGTTGGCCGGCCTTTTTTACCGCCATCATTTCTTTATCCCAATTGATCATCTGAATGGACTGTAGATATACGGCTTTTACGTCGGCTGGATTGGAATTTACTGTTTTTTGGGCCACCTGCCTGTATTTATTCCCATCCAAATGCTCCAGTACTCTGATAATATACTCTCCGCTGCCCAGCTGTAGGGGGATATTATTATTGCCGTTCCTCATTATGTAGTCGTAACTGATTTCACCCCGGCTCACCCTGACAGCGACGGTTTTGTCACTTTGATAGTTGAGTTTCACTATGCCCTTATCCATCACACTCTTGTCCAGATAGGAGTTATCACCCTGGGCCGGTGAGGGAAGGAGCAGAATCACCAGGATTGATAATATTAGTACCGTTTTTTTTATACACAAAAAACTCTCCTTTCGGCAGCTGGCTGCCATCCCTATCCGGGAAGGCCCTTTAGCTTTGCGTCCCTGCCTTTCAGCAGGTTTGCCTTTATCGGTGGAAAGCACCAATAAAATCAATAAGACATAAATAGTAGGACTTATTCAGTTTTGCTTGTCCATTGTACCATGGATGTCCTTCCAAGGGAAGGGTATTAATCCATTATTCTCCCCCTTAGTACTAATCTATGGGTAGGCCCGATCATGGGGTGGCATGTAATCAATGTAATTTCCCTTTCCCTTTTGCTGCTGTCCAGCACCCATATATCTGAGGGATCGACGTACAGCTTCTCCCTTATTTTATATTTATAATTATTTTGTCTATTTTCCACCTCCACCACATCCCCCACTTCCAGCTCATCCAACCGATTGAAATTCCTGCCGTAGGTGTGGGATCTGTGGCCAGTAACGGTATAATTCCCCTCTTCCCCTATGCCCCCAGATCCTTCCATGCTGGCTAAAGATAATTTAAGATGCCAATTGGTGGCCCCCTTTAATATTGGGAGATTCAGATCTATTTTCTCAATCCTCATAATTCCTTCCATATTTTTTTCAATATACCCCCGCTCCGCCGTATTCCAAAAGTTCTTATCCCTTGTGGTGCTGTCCGGGGGCTCCTTCTCGCCACCATCCACTATATACAGGGATGTCTGCCATTCCTGCATGAGTCTTTGCTGCATATAACTGCTGTATAGCTCCCAAGCCTTGGGGTATGTCATGATGCATATGCCCAGAATGATTATTATTGTAGATAGTAGGTTTTTCCTCATGTTCCCTTTCTCCCTGAATAGTATAAGGAGGTGGATTAACCCCCCCTACCACATTTATTTTACTCATAATATTCCTTCCCCCGCCCCCCATGGCCTTCCTTTTTTTGATAAAATACCCCGGCAGCGCATAGGGTGCACAAAATACATCTATCATTTGCCATGGCCCATTGGGTAATATAATATGTAAATGTGCATGTAGGTTCGGGAATGAACACCCCCAACCAAGGAACAAACAGCAACCATGGAAAGGAGTGCTGGATTTGCTGGAAACCCTTTATACATATATGGGACATCTCGAAATATTCCTGTCCTTTTTACCCCCAACTTTGCAAAATATTTTCATTGCTTTTTTGATCTTCCTTATTTTCTTATTTCTAAGAAAAGTTTTTGTAAGATACCTGTTTAAAATGTTATTAAGTCTTTTTGAAAACGCCAAAAATATAGAAAAAATGCTGTTGGCTTTCGAGGTCCCCCTTCAGCTCCTCATTGTGTTCATTGGTATTTTTTTCGCATTGGGTTATCTCCCGCTGGATACGCAAAAACAGTTGTTTATCAGTCGTTTATTCCGCTCCTCAATCATTATTCTCATCACTTGGGGCCTCTATAATCTACAGGATGACCAATCGATTTTGTTTGAAAAGATGCGCAAGAGGTTCAATGTTCAGATCGATCAAATCATCTTTCCTCTATTCTCTAGATTCCTGCAGATAGGTACCATACTTATTGCACTAACAATAATCATCCAGGAATGGGGCTACAATATCAACGGCCTGATTGCAGGTTTTGGTCTAGGTGGCTTGGCCATCGCCATGGCCGCCCAGGAGAGTCTGGCAAATATTTTTGGAGGTATAGTAATTATACTTGATAAGCCCTTTTCTTTGGAGGATTGGATTCGCACGCCTTCGGTGGAAGGTATAGTGGAGGATATAAATTTTAGAAGCACCAAAATCAGGACTTTTGATCAAGCATTGGTGACCGTACCCAATTCCACCTTAGCCCAGGAGGCTGTGACCAATTGGTCTAAAATGGGTAAACGTCAAATATCCTTCAATTTAAAAATTGGGTTTAAAACCACTAGGGATCAGCTTGAAAATTGTGTCAAAAGCATCAGAAGTATGCTGGAAAATCACCCCGATGTCCATAAAGAAACTATCTTTATCAATTTCGATGGATTCGGAGATAGGGGTTTTGAGCTGTTCTTTTACTTCTTTACAATCACAACGGTCTGGGGCGAATTTCTGGAAGTGAAAGAGGATATCAACTTTAGGATTATGGAAATTATAGAGAAGGAAGGAATCAGATATGTCCTTCCCAGCAGAAGTATATATTTTGAAAAGCCCGTCCATAGGGATAATTCATAAATAATGGGACTGCATTGAACCCACCTCCTTTGAATAACAGATCCATTGCAGTACGGCTGACCCAGGAAATTCACTTGATGGGGGTACAGAGCCAAAAATAACCAATGTGCTTGTATTTGGAATAATTACGTTTTTTTTGGGCAACATTTCAAATGGAGGTGATAAAATGAGCAAAACTACCAATGCTCTTTTATTTAAGTTTTTGATGACTCTGGTTTTCGCTGTAATCGCGTTCAGCCTAATCGGAGGGAATGCCTTTAAGTGGGTGTTTTTGGTGGCTGTTTTGGGCACCGTGGTGGATTACTTAGTTGGTGATCTGTTCATCCTACCCCAGGTGGGAAATCTCATCGCATCGGCAATAAATGGTGTTCTGGCGGCCCTGATTGCCTTTTTGACAAGTATGGCCATACCAGCATTTGTCACAAGGGCCTTCCCACTGGTGGTTTTCGGTATCCTCATTGCCGTAGGGGAGTATTTCTTTCACCAGTACCTACTAAAAACGGAAGAAGTGGAACCCTAAGGACCTGTCCAGGGAGAATTTAATATATTGACGGAACAAAAATACCGCCTTCTCGGCGGTATTTTCTTTGTGGGGACAAAACTAAAACCCCGAGTGATCTTCCCGGATCCCACCACTACTCTAGATCTCCCCAGGTCCCCCTACCTTGCCAACGGGTCCAGCTTGCTAACTTACAGCTTGCCTATTACAACTTGCTTTCCCGCTAACTTGCCTTTCTTTTGTTGGCTCAGTATGATTTTTCTAGGGTATCCAGCCCTTCGTGGTAGTTCCTTTCCAACCTCTCGGGGTCATCTATATAATAGCAGGATTAAGAATAGTTGTAAAGGCTTTTTACAAAGTATACCAGTATACTTTGTGAGGTTTACCCACACATCTTTACTGCGGCTCTTTTGAGCATCTCTCTGATGGGAAGTTCGTAGGGGCATTTGTCTTCACATTCCCCACATTCCGTGCAATCACTGGGGCCCGCCTCCATGGCTAAATAGCGATCCATGGACCACTCCTTGAGTCCATATCTGGTATAGTACCCCTCAAATAGAAATATTGAAGGGATGGGTATACCCTCCGGGCAGGGTAAGCAATACTCACAGCGGCGGCAGAAAGTGGTGCCCAGCTTGTCCGTTTCATTAAGGAGTTCCTCCCTTTCTTTTGCAGATAAGGGAGAGCCATCCCCACCGGCCATTGCATTTTCTTCAACCTGAGAAATAGTGTCCATCCCCGGAATGGCTGTGGTTACCCCTTGATCAAATAAATAGCGCAGCGCCAGGTCGGCATTGGTTATGGCACCCCCGGCCAGGGGCTTCATTACGATGGTTCCTATATCCATCTCATCCGCTAGGTCAATAATTTCCTGGACACCATTGGTTTCCACGGGGTTGAATGGGAACTGCACTGTCTCCACTTCCCCGGACTCCATAATTTTAAGAAGAAATTCCTTATTATGACCGGTGACACCGATATGCCCGATTAGTCCCTTTTCTTTAGCTTCCTTCAATG
>JAAYRB010000183.1 GCA_012519005.1 Clostridia bacterium | reverse complement strand
TGAATTCGGTTCCTCTAGATGTATGTCAGGCAGCGAGAATAACCCAAGAAGTGCTGATCCAAAAGAAATTGCAACAATTGCTCTTTTCCTTGCCTGTGACGATTCCTCATTTGTCAATGGCGAGATAATTACCGCAGATGGTGGATGGACCGCGTACTAATATTTGCCACCATCGTCGATTTGCTGATATGTAATTCCAAATAAAAAAAGCAGGTACCCGGTTTACAGACCGGGTACCTTATACTGATCAATCATTTCCCCAGCAAGGATCTACAAGGATATTATAAAAGGACAATTTAAGGAGTATATTTGGGATTCATTTAATAACGCTGAGGGGCAGGAAAATCGCGAGCCTCCCGCACTTGCCTACCGTCCGAGGCTGTGTTATAATATTGGCCAGCATGCAGGGGTGGTGGAATAGGCAGACACGCATGCTTGAGGGGCATGTGGTCGTATAGACCGTGCGGGTTCAAATCCCGCTCTCTGCACCAAGTTTATCCCATATAAGGAAATATGGGATTTTTTTATGTCCAAATTTCGCATCCTTCTCTGGTGAATTTAACAAAGTCGCCCTTATCGGCAAATTTAAAAATATAAATGGCCAAAACAAGATCATCTCCGGACAAGACAAGATTGCTGACCAAGACTGCCGTCAAAAAAGGGTTTAGAATACTGGGCAGAAAATTCAGAATCAAGAGTAACAAAATAGTCAAATCCACCAATGGTGCCAGCAACATACCTAAGGATTCCCATTTTGGAGTGGGCTTCCCAACCACCATTGGGGAAAGAAGTCCCCATCTAGCTTCACAGCGAAAGCCCAAAAGCCTAGAGCAAAAAAGTTGATACTGGCTGTGAATAAAGGCGGCAAATATTACTGCCCCGAAAAAAACTAATAGCATGGAGCCAAGGCTTAAATCACCCAACCAAATGATGTTGGATGTCAGAAATAAGAAAAGGAGCCCCAGTCCGCTCAAGGTCAAACTTGCGGCAATGGTCTTCAAATGATGCCCATTGGCAATATCTATGATATGTATTCTTTTCATTCATTTCTTCCTCTCATGAACAACTATTGACCATTATACATAATCGGTGATAAATGGTAAATTCACCTATCCATTTTACCGTTCATCATTGCAAGGAAAAAATAATAGCAATATAATATGTTCGTAAGATCGCCAACAGATGACAGAAACGCTTGGAATATATTTTTCTAATGACCCATGACATTAGAAAATTTCCACTCTGCCTTGCCGCGCATATTTAGGTGATGTCTGCTCTGTGAAATTTAGGGAGGGATAAGTTTTGTTTGTTCGTGTTTTTAAACGGGGATTTTTAAATGGGATACAAATCACATGGGAATTGGCAAAAGCCATCATACCTGTCTATTTTATAATAACCTTCTTAAAATACACTCATGCCCTGGATTGGATATCTGAGGCTTGTCAGCCCTTCATGCACGTTTTGGGGCTGCCCGGGGAAGCCTCCCTCCCCTTGGTTCTGGGCAATGCCCTCACCCTCTACCCTGCCATTGGTGCCATTGAGGCCCTTGCAATGGATGTAAAGCAGATCACAATAATATCTGTGATGCTTTTATTTTCCCACAGCCTGTTCCTGGAATTGGCGGTATCCAAAAAGGCCGGGGTAAAAGTGGCCCCTATACTTATATTAAGGGTTGTCACAGCAGTAACTTCCGCACTATTGCTGAATATTATTTTATAAACAGGACAGTAAAAGAATAAAAAGTAGGTGCAACCACTTGGACTATTTACATTTTCTCTACGAGGCTTTTTTCGGCAGCTTGAACAGCATCGCCAGTATTGCAGTTATAGTTATTCCCTTGATGATATTTCTGCAATTCATCAGGGAATTCAATATTTTAGAGAAAATATCCGTCGTATTAAACCCCATAACGAAGCTGTTGGGTATATCTAAATATGCTTCACT
>JAAYRB010000026.1 GCA_012519005.1 Clostridia bacterium | reverse complement strand
TCCCCAGAAGAGGTAATCTCATGGCATGGCTTCCATTTTGATAATCAAATGTAAATATGGTCCCAGTGGAGGTGGATTTTATTTTCCTTGCTCTCAGCTGGGCGCCTTCACCAAAGCCATAGGACATCACCCTGCCGGCGGTAATTACGGCTATATAGGACGACCAACGGTCATCTCCATTGAGCATAACCAGACCACCCTGAGGTATACTTCTGGCCAGTTCCCCCTTTGCTTTGGCTATATTTTCCATGGAACCCAGCCTTTCATAGTGGGCACTGCCAATATTTGTGATTATACCCATTGTGGGATAGGCAATGCCGCATAATTCCCATATCTCACCTAAGCCCCTCATGGCCATTTCAACCACACAGACATCATGATGGTTATCCAGTCCCAATAATGTCAAAGGGACACCAATTTCATTATTGAAATTACCCCAGGTTTTATGTACATTCATTTTGACTTCCAAAATACTGGATAATATGTCCTTGGTAGTGGTTTTACCGCTGCTCCCCGTAATTCCAATAACGGGTATATCAAACCTCCGTCTCCACCACTCTGCTAATTTTTGCAGGGCCTGAAGGGTGGATCCCACCTTTATTATGGGATAATCTTCGGATATATGTCCTATGGATTGTTCGACAACAGCCACTGCCGCACCGTTATTGAATGCCTCCTGGACAAAATCATGGCCGTCAAAATTTTCCCCCTTTAGGGCAAAAAACGCCTCCCCAGGCGTCAAATCACGAGTATCCGTGGAAACACCCTTAAATAAAACATCTTTATATCCTGAAATGAGTTCCCCTTCGGAAATCCTGAGGAATTCATTTAATGTCAATTCTATCATTTTTAACCCAATCCCCTCAATATTTCCCTTGCAGTTTCACGATCATCAAAGTGAAGCACTTCATCATGGATCAGCTGATATGTCTCATGTCCCTTGCCGGCAATTATTACCATATCACCGTCTTTTGCCATGGTTACAGCCTTTGCTATGGCTTCCCTGCGGCTCTCAATTACTGAATATTCTCCCGCTGCTTCCTTAACGCCGGGGATTATATCCTTGATTATTTCACCAGGCACCTCTGACCGGGGATTATCCGATGTTACCACAGTAAAATCAGATAGGCCGGCGGCCATTTTCCCCATTAAGGGCCGTTTTTTCTTGTCCCTGTCCCCTCCACAGCCGAAAACTGTTATAATCCTTCCCGGGGTAATTTCCCTGGCGGTTTCAAGGATGTTTTTGAGCCCATCGGGTGTATGGGCATAGTCCACAACCACGGCAAAACCCTGTCCCTCATCAATAATTTCAAATCTTCCGGGAACAGTGGTTTCTTTTAGGGCCTTTTGAACAATGTGGGGATCTATGCCCTCTTCAAAGGCCGCTGCACAGGCGGCCAAGGCATTATAAACATTGAATCTTCCAATGAGTTTTAAATCCAAATGTTTTTCCACCCCCGGCCCCTTCACCGTGAAGCTTGTGCCCATAAAGTCTGTATTTATATCAAAAGCCCTGTAGTCCGCATCATTTTCAATTCCATAGTAAATAATGGGGACCTTCGTCCCATGAATGATTTGGGAAGCATATGCATCATCAATATTTACCACAGCATATTTAGATCCAGACCCCGTTTTTTCACCCAAATGAAGGTTCCTGAACAATAGGGCCTTAGAATTCAAGTAATCATCAAAATCGCTGTGAAAATCCATGTGATCCTGGGTCAGATTGGTAAACACTGCAATATCGAATAAGCAGTCCTCCACCCTTTTTAGCTTCAGGGCATGGGAAGATGTTTCCATAATGGCAATTTCAACTTTTTCCTTAACCATCTTTGATAGAAGTGCATGAAGCTCCGGGGAGTCCGGCGTCGTAAGATCTGTTTCCTGGGGAACTTCTAAAATACGATTTTCAATGGTCCCCACCAATCCGGTTCTTTTTCCTGCTTCTTGAAATATCCTCTCAATCAGATATGTTATGGTTGTTTTCCCATTGGTGCCGGTAACTCCAATTACCCTGAGGAATCGGGAAGGGTGATTATTTAACAAAGCTGCCAATCGTGACATGGCAAGCCTGCTGTTTTTTACCTTGATCCAAGGAGTGTTTTCCGGTGCCTGAATTTCCCCTTCCAGGATTACCGCCGCAGCCCCTTTACATACTGCTTGGGGGATAAAATCATGGCCATCCAACTGATGACCTTTTATGGCCAGGAATATATCTCCGGGGGAAACCTTGCGGGAATCATGCTGTATACCCTTGAAGGAGCCGCTCATATCTCCGCCCCACTGGACGGCACCCACTAGATCTATGATTTCATTCAAATTCTTATTCTTCATTTCTGTTCCTCCATATAATATCACCCATTGGATTAGTATGTTACCCGAATACCATATTTATCCTCCCGGCTCATAGGGCAAAAACATTAGGATTGCTGCAAGCCTTCCGTCTATTCACCATTATCTTGGAACCAAACTTCCACTTCAGTACCCTTTTTAACTTTTTCGCCGGGCTCTGGAATCTGCCTATGGGCCTCGCCCCAACCCTTAGTTTTTAATCTTAGACCCAGGGCTTCCAGGATTTCCACTGCTTCGTAGATTCTCTTTCCAGACATATTGGGGATGGTAATTTCCTCCCCGCCGCCGCCGGTATACAAAATAATCTCCGTACCTTCCTTGACTGTCGCCCCTGTCTTGGGCAGCTGGCTCAAAACCATATCCCCTTGACCCTGCACTGATGATTTCAAACCAGCCGCATATAACTTTTGTTTCGCGTCATCGAGATTCATTCCATCCACGGCAGGCACTTGGACATCCTTTCTGGGAGCGGGTTCCCCGGGAATTTCTGAAGGCACTTCACCTGCACTTTGTTTAGAAACCCCCAGATAGTGAAGGGAGTCCTCCATGATTCTCTTGAATATAGGGCCTGCAACGGTTCCTCCGTAGTAGGGATAACCCTTTGGTTCATCCACCACCACCAATATTGCCAGTTGGGGATCATTGGCCGGGGCAAATCCCACAAAGGATGCCACATACCTTCCCTGCATATATCCACCGGCACCAGCTTTTTGGGCAGTCCCTGTTTTAGCGGCAACCCGGTAGCCTTCAATATAGCCCGGCAGTCCCGTACCATCCACCACAACCTTCTCCAGTAGTGAACACAGTTCTTTGGAGGTTTCCTCAGAAATTACCTGCCTCACCTCCGTATTGCCAAACTTTTTTATCAGCTTGTTTTCATTATCCCGAACTTCTTTTACCAGATGCGGCCTCATAAAGCGGCCGCCGTTTGCTGAGGCGGAGACTGCGGAAATGAGCTGCATAGGTGTAACCGCGATCCCCTGTCCAATGGCTATTGTGGCAATATTTATGTCCTTGAGATCTTCCTCCAGGATCATCAGCCCATCTGCCTCTCCAGGTAGGGTAACCCCGGTTTTTTTACCAAAGCCAAAACCTCGTATGTATTTGTAGAACAAACCCCTATCTTTTTCTTTTAATTTCAAACCAACAGTGACCAAGGCGGGGTTGCATGAGTTTTGCATAGCCTCCTCAAAAGTCTGGACACCGTGGGGTACATGTGCCCAACAGCGTATCCTTTCGGAACCAACTTTTATGAATCCGGGGTCATGGAATTTTTCATCCTCCCCGATAACATTTTCCTCCAATGCTGCTGCGGCGGTAATAATCTTAAAGGTTGAACCTGGTTCATAGCTGTTTGAGACGGCAATATTCCTCCAGGTTTTCTGAGGATATTCATTGTAATTGTTGGGATCATATGCCGGCCTGCTGCCTAAGGCAAGTATCTCAAAAGTTTTTGGTTCCATCACAATTATGGTAGCACTTTCTGGATCCGTTTCACTAGCCATCAGCTGATCCAGTTCTCTTTCTACAATGTACTGTATGGTCTCATCTATAGTAAGAACCAGATTATTTCCATTTTCCGGGGGTATATAGCGATGCATTGCCTGGGGCAGTTCCCTTTCTTTGGCGTCATGTTCAATAACTATACGCCCAGGAACCCCTTTTAAATCTTCGTCAAATACGATTTCAATCCCCTCAAGACCCTGATTATCAACACCAGCAAAACCCAAAACATGGCAGGCTAAGGTGTCATGGGGGTAAAAACGTTGGCTGTCTTCAATAACTTCTACACCCACTAGATTTAAATCCTTCAACTTCTTCCCTTTTTCGAAATCTTGGATTTTCCTTTTTATCCATACGGAAGAACTGTTCTGTGTGATTTTTCTTAGAATATCTTTCTCATCCATCTCGAGGATCTCAGCTAGTTTTTTTGCGATTTCTTCCTCTTTGTCAGATTTTCTGATCTGGGGCGGAAACGCCAAAACGGAATCCGCACTGATACTTACAGCCAGTTCCTTTAGATTCCGGTCATATATTGTACCTCTTTTTGATTTTATCGTGACTTCCCTGAGTCTATTATCCAGGGCTTTTTTTTGCAGCTCATCTCCCCGCACAAATTGAATATATCCCACTCTCATGGTTAGAAAAAAAATAACTCCAACCATAAGAATGAATAACTTAGCAATTCTTTTCTTGATTGATACATCACTTGTCTTCATATGCTAAGCACCCACTTCCAAGTCAGAGTTAATTTAATAATTTATTCAAAATAAACCTTTCACCCATTTATGTAAATTGGAAAAAGTTAATATATTTTCTAGGCCCGATGGACCCTCATCCCCCTGCTTGGGTTGGGCATCTTCCCCTACCGCCCCGGCCTCGCTTCCCGGATCTGCGATGGAAAGAAATATTATATCCTCATCCTCCGGCTTGCTCATCCCATATGCTTCAATTGCCGTTTCCTCCACCTTTTCAAGAGAATTCAATCTGGCCATGAGAAATGAAAGACGCTCATTCTCAGTATGAATCGTATCTATTTCCCCTTGGATTTTCTTAAGTTCGTAACCCTGGCGAGTTATGGTGGCGGATAAGGAAGTGTAGTATAATCCCAGGGCAAAACAAAGCAATACCAATCCGAATACATATATCCTGGGATTCCTTTTTTTCTTAACGGGGGCCCTTACGGTCCGTCTATTTTGCTCCCCTGTATTTTCAAGATAATCGGGGTAGTACCTTTCCGGCATTACTAACAACCCTATTCACCCTCCCTTGTCATTAGAACTTTTAGGCCAGTTTCTCGGCAATTCTGAGTTTCGCACTGCGTGATCTTGGATTTGCTTCTATTTCCTCTTGGGATGCCCTGATGGGCTTCCTGGTTACTATTTTTAATCTGGGGCTGATACCGCAGACGCATTTCGGAAAATCCCTGGGACAAATACATTTGACAGCATGTTCGGCAAAGGCTTTTTTAACCAATCTATCCTCCAAGGAATGGAAGGAAATAATACATATACGCCCTCCTGGTGCTAGGCGATCAACCATCCTCTCCAGCAGATCCTCTAAAGCCCCCAACTCGTCATTTACTTCAATTCTCAAGGCTTGAAAGGTCCTTTTGGCCGGGTGAGGACCCTTCCTTCTGGCCCCCGCCGGTATTGCAGCCTTTATTATTTCCACCAGCCCACCGGTGGTAGTAATTGGCTGGTTATCCCGCGCTTTCCCTATGAAATCGGCAATTCTTTTCGACCATCTTTCTTCCCCATATGAAGCAATAATTTTTGCCAACCGCTCCACGGAGTATGTATTCACTACCTTTTCCGCAGTTAATTCCATATCTGGATCCATTCTCATATCCAGGGGGGTATCATCCATGTATGAAAAACCCCTCTCCGGTTCATCCAATTGGTGGGAGGATACTCCCAAATCAGCTAAAAAACCGTGGGCAAGGGGTATTGAAAGCCTGTCCATTACATTGGTCAGGAACCTAAAATTGCTTCTGATTATTTTTTGGGGGACATCAAAGTTCCCAAGTCTATTTTTCGCCACCTTAAAGGCCGTGGGATCCTGTTCAAGCCCGACCAACAGCCCTTCACTTCCCAGCCTACGGGCGATCTCGCCGGCATGTCCCGCCCCCCCCAATGTACAGTCAACATATATACCACTGGGTTTAATATTCAGACCATCCATTACTTCCTCTAATAGTACCGGTTTATGATAAAAACCCAATATATTACCCTCACTTTTCCCCCTAAGGTAAATCGAAGTCTAAATCAACAATTTTTTCAGCAATATTTTCGTAATCCTTAGAGGTTTTTTCACTATATTCTTCCCAAACATTCTTACTCCATATCTCAACCCGAGAAGAGACTCCCAGAATCACAACATCTTTATCCATCCCCGCAAACTTCCTGAGGTTGGGCGGTATCAAGACCCTACCCTGTTTATCCATCTCACATTCCGATGCCCCGGAAAAAAAGAATCGCACAAATGCTCTGGCATCAGATTTAGTAAAAGGAAGTGAGTGAAGCTTTTGCTCAATTTGCTTCCATTCCTTGGGTGGATATACAAATAGGCAGTTGTCTAGCCCCTTGGTAATTACAAAACTGCCGCTGAGTCCGTCCCTAAACTTTGCCGGGATAATCAGCCTGCCCTTGGCATCTATGGTATGTTCATACTCCCCCATAAACATTGAACATCGCTCCACAATGTGGGATTTTCAAACCACTTCACTCCACTTGCTACCACAACATTAATTCTCCAACCATTATGCTATTCCTTCCCGCAATCTCAATAATTACAAAATATAGCAAAAAAAGCCCAGTAATCCTACTGGGCTTCCCATGAAAAAATATCTATAATGAAACTTAGGTATCACATTTTTCTGTTTTTCCTCCTATAGAGGACTATACCTATATATAGGACCAAGGCTATGAGAATAATCCCACTGTAACCCCGGGAAAAAAGATCCAGAACACCTATGGTAGCAAGGGTGACCAGTACACCTGCGGCTATTACCCCGCTGCTGATGGCAGCAAAGGCGTATGGAATATTTATTCCGAACAAATATGCCAGCAGGCTGCCGGTCCATGCACCGGTTCCCGGTAAGGGCAGGGCAACAAAAAACAAAAGACCAAGGGCCCCATACTCCTGTACTCCCCGTCCTTTTTTTCTTGTTCTGTCCAGGATTGTTCCTAAAAATCCTTTGAAAAATGGTACCCTCAAAAGAAAACGAAAAACAGGATCCAAAAAAACAAGAAGAAAACCGATGGGTAATATATTCCCTATGACGGAAAGAATGAAGGCATTTGTGGGTGACATTCCCATGGCTACGGCGGCCGGGATGGAAAATCGCAATTCCGTTACAGGTATTGCAGCTAGAATTATCACCTGCCACATCATGGGTACCCCACTGACTAACTCAACTAACTTCTCAAGCAATGGCAATCCTCTCCCATAAAGGATGTACAGTAGATTTTCACACGGCAATACCTTTTAAAAGAGTTACAGCGCCTATTACACTGGGGGAAATAATTTATGTATTAGATCTACGATTTATGTCTATTCGTCACCGCATTCAACCAATCCTTTTATGGTTGGATTATGACCACAGAGAGGGCATTGGGGATCGCGTTTGATGTCTAATACTCTGGGATAACCCTTCAAACCATCAAAAATAAATAATTTTCCCATCAAGCCCTTACCCTCCCCTATGATGAGCTTCACCACCTCTAAAGCCTGTATGGTTCCAATGATTCCCGGGATTACCCCAAGAACACCTTGCTCACCAGCAGAAGGAATTACGCCGGGCTCAGGGGGGGTTTTAAAAATGCATCTATAACAGGGCCCGACGCCGGGAATGATAGTCATTGCCTGACCCTCCCAACATATGGCTGCTCCCTCAATTAAGGGTTTTTTGAGGAAATAACAGGCATCATTCAAGAGGAATCTAGTGGAGAAATTATCCACTGCTGTTACCACTATGTCATAGGGTGATAATATATCTTTTACATTACCCTTATCCAAGCGTTCCTTGTGGGTCCTGACCTTCACTCTGGGATTAAGGAGGAATATCCTGTCCCTGGCAGATTCTACCTTGGGCCTTCCAACATCCTTCGTGTCATGGATAATTTGGCGATTCAAATTTGAAAGATCCACCATGTCACTGTCCAAGAGCCCTAGGGTGCCCACGCCCATGGCAGCCAGATACATGGCCGCCGGTGATCCCAGCCCTCCGGCACCCACAATTAAAACCTTTGACCCTGCAAGTCTTTTTTGATTCTTCTCCCCAAAGCCTTTAATAATAATTTGACGTTGATACCTCTCCAGCTCTTCCGTGTTCAGTTTCACCTCATACCCCCCAATCCATATTCCGGCCCCGGCAGACCTCCATAAAGGAGTTGATAAAAAACCAACCGCTGCTGTATTTTATGAAAGTTTAGTTTCTACCTTTTCCAAAAAAGCCATCCTGGCAGCCCCCAAAGCCCCGGCCTTGTTCCCCAGCTTGGCCTTTACAATTTTAATGTCACTGCTCACCGGCATATTCTCGATCACCCTTCTGCGGAGGTATTCCATAAATACCTCAGATGAATCCGCTACACCTCCACCAATAATGAAGATCTGTGGGTCAAATAGGAGCTTAATATTGGCCATTGCCGCCCCAAGCTGATCCATGGCCTCCTGCACAACTTTGACAGCCGTACTGCTTCCTTGTTTCGCCAGATCCATTATTTCCTTGGTACTGTTGGTATTGATTTCCATCCCCCTACTCCTGGCACTTTCCAATATTGCAGGGGCGGAGCAGAAGGTTTCCAGGCAGCCCCTTCTTCCACAATTACATTCTAGCCCCCGGGAAGATATTGACATATGCCCCAGTTCCGGGGCTAAACCAGAGGCACCCCTGAAAATACGGCCCTCATGGATAATACCGGATCCAATCCCCGTGCCAATCGTTATCAAGGCGAAGCTGGAAATGCCTCTGCCCGCCCCAATCCATGCTTCCCCTAATGCGGCAGTATTTCCATCATTGTCCAGTTGTATATTCTGTTTAAATCTATCTTGGAGCATTTCACGTAGGGGAATATTTCTCCATTTTAGATTGGGTGCCAAAATAACCCTTCCATTGTCATAATCCATCATTGCCGGCACCCCAATTCCAAGGGGTATTTCTGGAGAATCCCCAAAATCGGCTTTTAAGTCCCGAACCAATTCCCCTATGCGGTTGAGAACGCCTTCCAACCCTCCATCCGCCCCTGTTGAAACCTCCCTCCAGGCCAATACCTCTCCCGCATCATTTGCAAGAACTCCCTTGATATTTGTACCACCCAGATCAATTCCCAAGGCATATTGTTCCATGTTTTTTCCCCTTTGAACATATTGTATTTTTTGATATTTAGATCAGGACTTTTTTTTCGGGACAGGACAGGCATTACTTAAAGTTACAGTCATCACAACCGGCTGATCTTGCAGAACATTGTAAATATTTTTCAATGTGTCGAAAACTTCCTCCGCACCCCCATAAAACACCGTGCTCATATTTCCCACTTCATAGGGCAGCCCCGATTGCACCAATTCCTCTGCGGCCTTGTCGATGGCAGTGCCGAGATCATCGGTGCCCAATGGGTATAGAGAAAACTGACATGATGGCACACTGACACCTCCCCTTCAAAACTATGTTATTTGCAGAACCTCTGTTTTATCCAAGGCATCTTCCAGCAAACCTTGGGGTAATTTTTCCTCTGCCGCCAGAACCCTCCTCAGATTGGGCTTTATTGCCGGATGTTTTGGAACAAACAGCGTACAGCAATCCTCATAGGGCAAAATGGAAGTCTCGTAGGTTCCGATTTCCTGTGCCTTTTCGATTATTTCCTTTTTGTCCATGGTTATGAGGGGTCTCAAAACAGGGAGTTCCACAACTTTTTCGATTACATCCATGCTTTCTAAAGTTTGGCTGGCCACCTGTGCAAGGTTTTCCCCGGTAAACAAAGCCGAACATTTTTCTTTGGTGGAAATCCTTTCAGCAATCCTGAACATCATTCTCCGCATTATAGTGATGTACAGTTCTTCGGGGCAATTCTTTTTAATCTCCCTTTGAATTTCTGTAAAATGCACAATATAAAGTTTAAAGCCCCCTCCATATTGGGCTAGGATGCCGCACAAATCTACAACCTTGTCCTTGGCTCGCTCACTGGTAAAAGGAAAACTGTGAAAATGAATACCCACAATTTCTATACCCCTTTTCATGGCCAACCAACCGGCCACAGGGCTGTCAATGCCTCCAGAAATCATCAAACCACCCCTACCTGTGACTCCAACCGGCAGCCCCCCGGGAGCATCGTGATGATCGCTGTACAAATAAGCCTGTTCCTTTCTTATTTCTATATATAAACTTATATCCGGGTTGTGTACATCCACAGAGAGACCCTCAATATTTCTAAAGATATGGGCACCCACTTCCCTGTTGATCTCAGGTGAGGTGAGGGGAAAATTTTTATTGGAACGGCGGGCAATAACCTTGAATGTGGCATTTTCTGGCGGGCTTATATCTTCCATAATTTCCAGTGCCTTATTTTCGATGTCTGCCATATCCAGTGATGCCAACTGGGTGGGGCTGACAGAGACAATACCGAAAACCCTTTGCAGCCTCTCAACCACTTCCATGGTTTCATCCCTATGTTTTATGAAAATCCTTCCATGCTCTCTGGCTATTTTGGTCACGGAAAGGCCCCTCAAGGTATCAGAAATATTACCCACCAAAGCCCTTTCAAAAAACCCTCTATTCTTTCCTTTTAAGCCGATTTCGCCGTATCGAACTAAGATGGTCTTATCCATTGGGTTACTCTACCCTCCATTTACAAGCTTCTCAAGTCCTTTACCGCCTCGATGATTTTTTTTGCGGCAAATTCTACCTGTGCCCGAGTGTTAAAATGGGAAAAACTGATTCGTACTGCACCTTCAGTCATATTTTGCTCTAATCCCATAGCCTCTAGAACATGGCTGCTCTGTACTCTTCGGGAATGACATGCTGAGCCTGTGGAAATATAAATACTCCATTGTTCCAAATAATGTACCAAAACTTCTGCTTTCACACCAGCAAAGGACAGATTCACTATATGGGGAACAGCCTTTTCATCCTGGGGGCCGTTGATCTGGACATTTCCGACACCCGTCATGATTTCCTGTACCAGATGTTTTTTAAGAGATGAGATTGCCTCCCGTTCCTTCAAATATTGGGGGACAAATTTTGCTGCTGCCCCAAACCCCGCTATACCCGGTACATTTTCCGTTCCTGCCCGCAACCCCCCCTCCTGATCTCCCCCCCTTAGGAATGCCTCAATCATATTTTTATCCCTGATGTATATTGCCCCCACGCCCTTGGGACCAAATATTTTGTGGGCACTCATGGAAAACAGATCTATATTACTTTGCTTTAGATTAATGGGGATCTTACCCAGTGATTGGATCCCATCCACATGAAAGACAATTCCTTCCCTATTTCCCTTGACAATCTCCGCGATCTCCCCTATGGGCTGGATGGCACCGGTTTCATTGTTCACATGCATCACACTGACCATTATAGTGTCTTCATGGATGTTTTCCTTGATTTCCCAGGGATCCAGAATTCCCAAGGAATCAACGGGCAAATAGGTAATTTCGAAACCTAAATCCTCCAGAGCCATGCAAGATTGAAGGATGGAGGGATGTTCGGCCGCGGTTGTAATA
>JAAYRB010000182.1 GCA_012519005.1 Clostridia bacterium | reverse complement strand
GTTTTTGCGTAGGGAGTGTAGATCCCTTCTTCGTTTACTCTAACAATGGGTTTAATATTTAACACCGAACCCAATAGACCGGATACCTTGCCAATCCTGCCGCCCTTGCTCAAGTATTCAAGGGTATCCAGCGTGAACAATACCTCCGAGTTTTTTCTCACGGATTTAATTTTTTCCAGTACTTCATTGATCCGCAGGCCCTCCTGGACGCTTTTTGCCGCCTCGGTAGCGAGAAGCCCTATGCCCAGGCTGATGCTCTTTGAATCAAAAACATGAATTCGATCCTTAAAATCCTTTCCTGCAAGTCGAGCCACATTTACTGTACTGCTGAGGTTTGAGGATAAATGTATAGAAATAATTTCAGTGTATTGTTCCAGCAGTGAACGGTAAACCTTTATAAAGTCTCCCGGGGAAGGCTGGGAAGTTGTGGGTAGGGTATTTGATTTTTCAAGTTTCTCATAAAATTCATCTGGCCCTATATCTATTCCATCTTTGTATTCCTTGTTTCCAAAAAGAACTTTTAAAGGAACAATACTTATATTATATTTTTCTATTATTTCCGGAGGCAAATCAGCTGTGCTGTCTGTAACTATTGCAATTTTCCCCATGCCTTTCTCCTTTTTAATTGTTTCTCACATAGTATCATATATTTGTCATATTACCAATGAAAAATATGGGCGGTATTGGACAATCTAAACTTTCATTTTAACCATTGTTAAGTGATTATTTCCTAAAAATATTTGCACAAAAAGGAAAAATACTCCTTTTGCTTTATTGACCCGTAGGCTGTACGGTGCTAAAATATCATTTACTATAGTTATGGTCACAAAATTCATTAGTGTATATTTAAAATCTAAGATAAGAATAACTTTTTGACTGTATTTGCAAATGGTTCACTTGATCCTGTAAATTTTAAAGAACAATTTGGTCGCAGTGCAAATTGATTGGTATGAATAAATATCAATCGGTTTTTTTAGAATCGAAAGGAATTATTTGTACAAAGGATAATATTATACTATGGTAAAATAAGTATTTGTTTGCGGCCTTTGGGAGGAGAGGAAAATAAATGCCCGTGCTTGTTGAAGATATTATGACTCGTCAGGTTATCTCTGTGAATCCATTTAATACTGTTATGGAAACCTTGAAAGTTGCAAAGGAAAACAGAATCAGACATATCCCCATCGTTGAGGAAAGCACATTGAAAGGGGTAGTATCCGATAGGGATCTTAGGAGTGTGTCCCCTTCGGTTTTGGTAGAAGAAGATATGAATTTACTAGAAAAGACTCTGGTTAAAGAAATCATGATCACTAATGTGATTACTATTCATCCCCTGGACACGGTGGAGGAGGCGGCACGTCTTCTTTATATCCATAAAATCGGCTGCCTGCCTGTTGTTACCGGTGGAGACCAAATGATGGGAATTATCACCGATGGGGATGTGTTGGCAAGCTATGTCGAAATGATGGGTATTCTTGAACAGGGTTCAGTAATACAGCTGGATATTCCTGACCGGCCGGGAACTTTGGCCAAGGTTCTTGAAATAATTACTGAGCACGGGGTCAATATTATCAGCATATTCATGCCGCCCAAAGGTAAGGATAACAAGGCCAATTCAAGGGAGATTATTATACGTTTGCAAACCATAGATCCCAGTAAAATTATTGCAGATATTAAGGAGCTGGGTTTTCTTGTCATCTGGCCAGAGCTGTGGGGAGGAGCCAAATGAGGACTGCCTTCATATACAGCGGTGATTTTCTTAAATATCGTTTCAATGAGGAGCATCCCTTTGATCCTTTGCGTCTCCATCTTACCTATGACCTTCTCATGCAATCCGGCCTTTTAAGGGATGAGGAGTTGGTTTCGCCCAGAAGCGCCTCCACAGCAGAATTGGAAGCTGTTCATGCCCAGGGATATATTGATGCTGTAATCCGGGCAAGTAGGGGTGAAAATCACGAGGATTTTGCTCAATATGATCTAGGCACAGAGGATATCCCAATTTTTAAGGATATGCATCCAGCGGCGGCCCTTGCCGTAGGAGGCACCCTCACTGCCGCGGAATTGGTGATGGAAGGCAGGGCCAGACATGCGGTTAACATTGCCGGGGGATTGCATCATGCCCAGAAAAGCAAAGCATCGGGATTCTGTATCTATAATGATGCCGCGGTGGCCATAGCTTATTTGAGAGACAAATATGATGCACGGGTATTGTATTTGGACATAGATGCACACCATGGAGACGGGGTGCAAAATATTTTCTATGACGACCCCAATGTCTTAGTAATTTCAATTCATGAATCCGGCCATTACTTGTTTCCCGGCACCGGTGATATATATGAACAAGGAAGTGATGAGGGGTATGGATATACCATCAATTTGCCCATGGAACCATATACCCAGGATGGGTCCTTTGTATCACTGTTTGAGGCGGTTGTAGTGCCCCATGTTCATGCTTTTTCGCCTGATATAATAATTAGTCAGAATGGTTGTGACGGACATCATTTGGATCCTTTAACTCATCTTTCCCTTACAACAAAGGGTTACCTCCAAATATTTCACCTGATCCATGATCTGGCAGAACAGTTATGTGAAGGAAAACTGGTAGCCCTAGGTGGAGGGGGGTACAATACCTGGCAAGTTGTTCCAAGGGTTTGGGCATTGCTTTGGGGGCAATTGGTGGGAGAGAAACTTGATGGGCCCCTTCCTGAAGGGTGGATAAAAAAATGGCAGGATATCAGCGGCAGTGTGCTTCCCCGTTTTTACTGCGATGACCCGGATCTTGTTCCTCAAATACCACGGAGGAAAGAAATTGAAGAAAAAAATCAAATAGTTGCAAACAGAATAATGAGGCAATCTGTTTTATTGCTCTAGGGTTTGGAGCACGGAGAGGATGGTCGTGTGAATTATGTCTATCATCAGCAGGGAAATAGTTATCGGCGGTCCTAAGGGTGTTATCAGGGTGACAGGCCCGGCATTATCGGAAGAGATAGCCTCGCTTTCTATGGATGAGACTTTGGACTCATTTCGTAAGCCCCAGGATCAAAAAAAGGCTTTAGAGGAAATTGCAATGCTTGTTGAAGGTCGGGTATATATAGCTGTCAAGGAAGACATGCTTATTGGGTATGTTACCTTTCATCCTCCCGAAAAATTCGAAAGGTGGGGGCGGGGGGGACTTGATTGTATAAGGGAGTTAGGTGCAATTGAAGTAAGCAGAAATTTTAGGGGCATGAAACTTGCATTAACACTCATGGAACTTTCTTTTTGCTGTGGGGCAATGGATGATTATATAGTGATTGCCACAGAGTACTACTGGCACTGGGATCTAAAGGGTACCAATTTATCCACCTGGGAATATAGAAGAATGTTGGAGGCCGTGATGAGCAGCGTTGGCATGAGACCCCGGGAAACAGATGAATCTGAAATATCCTCCCACCCGGCCAATGTTCTCATGGTCAGGATCGGGAAAAATGTATCCAAAGAGGATTCTGAGGCTTTTGAAAGACTCCTGATTAAGAAGAAGGAAATTGAGTATAGTAATTGATAATGGTTGTATAAGCCGGAGCTGATGGGCATTAAGGAAAAAATAAGAGAATACGCCAATAAAATAGGCTTGCCCCTCTTTGGTGTGACATCTCCTGAGCCTTTGGATTATTTGAGGGAATTTTTAGATCAAAGAAAGTCTAAAGGATATGACACGGTTTTCGAAAAAGGGTGGACAGCATCCCGGAGATGTGAAGTGAAGCAGCATTTTCCTGGGGCCAGATCTGTGATCTGTGTCGGTCTACCCTACTATCAGCAGCCCAGGAAGGGTGGAGATCAAAAAAACAAGGGATACTTGTCCCTGTATACCAGAGGGGTGGATTACCACCGGGTTTTGAAACATAAGCTCAAAGAGCTGGCATTATTTGTAGAGGGTTTGGTTGATGGATTCGAGTACATGATCTGCGTTGATACAATACCCTTGGTGGAAAAGGCATTGGCCCATAGGGCCGGCCTAGGTTGGCAAGGCAAAAATTCTCTTCTGTACTCTCCACATTATGGGTCTTGGTTTTTTTTAGGGGAGTTGATTACAAATTTATACTTAACACCGGATACACCAATCCCCAATAAATGTGGGGGATGCAATAAATGTATATCTTCATGTCCTGCCAATGCTATAAAGGAACACTACATTTTAGACGCGGGGAAATGTATTAGTGGTGTTCTTCAGAACCCCGGTATTATACCTGTAGAAATGAGGAAAAAGATAGGGAAAAATGTTTTTGGGTGTGATATTTGCCAGGTGGTATGCCCACATAAC
>JAAYRB010000181.1 GCA_012519005.1 Clostridia bacterium | reverse complement strand
TTATCGTAGCTCTTGCTCATTTTGCGATTATCGAGCCCTGGCACCACTTTGTATTCGTTTAAGATTGTAGCCGGTTCGGGAAAAACTTTTTTTCCATAGAGATAATTAAAACGGCGCGCCAACTCCCTGGAAAATTCGATATGGGGAGCCTGATCCTCTCCTACAGGAACGGCATTGGCCTTATAGAGCAAAATATCCGCGGCTTGTAAAAGCGGATAGCCCAAAAATCCGTAGGTAGCCAGGTTGCGCCCCGAGATCTGCTGAAGTTGTTCTTTGTAGGTGGGAACCCGTTCCAGCCAGGACAAAGGCGTGAGCATGGAGAGAAGCAGATGCAGCTCCGCATGCTCTTTAACATCGGATTGAAGAAAAACAACCGATTTTTCCGGATCTATCCCACAGCTGAGCCAGTCCAAAAGTAAATCCTCGTTGTTTTGTTGAATGGTAGCCGGATCTTCGTAAGCCGTGGTCAGAGCATGCCAGTCCACAATGCAAAAAAAACAATTATATTCGTCCTGTAAATTGACCCAGTTTTCCAAGGCTCCAAATAAATTGCCAAGATGTAGTTTGCCTGTTGGCCTCATTCCACTAAAGATTACACCTTTTTTTGCCGGCATTTGACTCACAATCCTTTCCGGTAATGTAGATTCATACTGTTTTAAAAAAACAGAGGCTTAAACAGAAACAGGGCAAGAGTAGTATATAAATCTATGATTGCGTTGGCCACCGGGATAAGCAGAAGGGGCAGCCTCCCAAATATTAGCAGAAATATCAACAAAAACGGGCCATAGGGTTCTATGCGCTGGTAATGATACAGTTGGCGCGCGGGCAAAAGAGAGGAAAGGATCTTCGATCCATCCAGGGGCGGCAAGGGTATAATGTTAAAAATGGCCAAAAATACATTATAGATGACGAGGTAGTAAAGAATGCTTTCGATAAATGTTCCATAGCCCCCCCAACTTCTTCCCAAAACCCAAAAAAAAGTCGCCGCCAAACCGAGTAGTAAGTTCATTCCTGGCCCGGCCAAAGAAACCCAAAAAAGACCCCTGCGGCGGTCCCTAAAATAAAAAGGATTGATCGGTACTGGCCGAGCCCAGCCAAAACGCACGATCAACAGCATCAGCATGCCAATGGGATCGAGATGGGCCAGGGGGTTTAAAGTCAACCTTCCCTCATTCTTAGCCGTGGGGTCACCCCAGGCATAGGCCATCCGGGCATGGGCATATTCATGAAAAGACAGGGCAATGAGCAAAGCGGGCAGACGTGACAACAGATCCGCGGGCAAAAAATTCATGCTTCCCCTCCTCCTGCAACAAGTACAGTAAACTATTGGTGCTGTATACTCTGTGTACTATTATATTTTTCGAGCCAAAAATTGATCAAAGATAGTTTTTTTTCTTTGATCTCATCTTCGTCCTCCAAAACGGAGTTTAAAAACGGCTGAAGGTTTTCCCTGGTAAATTCTATTTTTAAACGTTCCTTGCGATTTAGACGCAGTAAATAGTAGAAAAACCGCAAATCATGTTCGCTTAGATCATTGAGAAAAACAGCTAAAAAAAGAACGAAATAATTTAAACCGGCTCCGGACATTTTTCTTTCTTGCAG
>JAAYRB010000180.1 GCA_012519005.1 Clostridia bacterium | reverse complement strand
TGTCCGTGGGCAATCTTAGCGGGATAACATACAGATTCAGAAGGAATGGTTTCAATTCCTTTTTCATAAATTTCCGCCGAGGATCTATCAGAAAGCACCATACGAAATCCTAACTCAGTAAAAAGCGTATGCCAGAAAGGATAATTTTCATAGATGTTTAGCACCCTTGGAATACCAACGACTCCTCGTTTTGCTTTCTCTATGGGCAAGGACTTATATTGAAAGACTCTATCATACTTATACTGAAACAGATTGGGCAAAGATACATTGGATTTCTCTTTTCCCGCCCCTTTTTCGCATCTATTCCCAGAAATAAATCTATTGCCTTTTCCAAAGTTATTAACGGTTAATAAGCAATTATTAGAGCATTGGCCGCATCTAGCCACTCTTGTGTTAACATGGAAATTCTCTAATTGATCCAGCCCCAGCAAGGTGGTCTCATGACCTTGCTCATACCTTTCCCTAGAAATCAATGCCGCTCCAAAAGCTCCCATGAGTCCTGCAATGTCGGGCCTGATTACCTCTCTTCCCGTTAATTTTTCGAAACACCTAAGTACTGCATCATTATAGAGTGTTCCGCCTTGGACAACAATTTTTTCCCCTAATTCCTTAGGATTCCTAATCTTGATAACCTTGTATAAGGCATTCTTAATAACAGAATAGGATAGGCCGGCAGAAATATCACCCACTGTTGCTCCTTCTTTTTGAGCTTGCTTTACCCTCGAATTCATAAATACAGTACACCTAGAGCCCAGATCAACTGGCTCATGTGCAAATAATGCTTTGGAAGCAAAATCTTCTATACTTAAATCTAAAGACTCTGAAAATGTGTCCAAAAATGAACCACACCCGGCAGAACATGCTTCATTAAGATGTATACTGTCAATGACTCCATCCTTGATTTTTAAGCATTTCATATCTTGGCCACCGATATCCAGTATAAAATCTACACCGGGGCAAAAATAGTCTGCCGCCTTATAATGAGCCACTGTTTCAATTTCACCAATATCTACATTTAGGGCAGCTTTTAATAGCCCTTCACCATACCCTGTAACTGTGGCATTGGCAATTTTTGCTTTGGTAGGCAAAATGCTATACAATTCTTTTAAAATCTTAATAGTTGACTTTAGTGGGCTTCCTTGATTACTTCCATAATAAGTATAGAGAAGATCCCCTTCCCCATCTATCAATACTACCTTACTAGTAGTGGAGCCAGCATCTATCCCCAGAAAACACTCACCCTGGAAATCCTCTAAGTTCTTTCTCTTTATTGTGTTTTTGTCATGCCTTCTTTTGAAGTCTTCATATTCCTGCTGGCTATGAAATAGAGGATCCAGTCTAGTAGATTCGGCAATATCCGATACATCAAAGTTCTTAAATTTACTAAATAAATGCTCAAATGAAATAGTTTCCTCTTCCACAGAGGATAAGGCAGCTCCCAGTGCAACAAAGAGCTGTGAGTTATCAGGAAAAATAACTTGTTCATCAGTTAAATTCAACACCTCTATAAATCTTTTCCTTAATTCAGACAAAAAGTATAATGGACCGCCTAAAAAAGCAATATTACCCCTAATAGGTCGTCCACAGGCCAGAACGCTTATGGTTTGTATAACAACAGCATGAAATACGGATATTGCAATATCT
>JAAYRB010000025.1 GCA_012519005.1 Clostridia bacterium | reverse complement strand
GAATTTGTTCCGCAAGGCCATTATGCCTTTGATTTGAGGTCAGGAAATTAAGACCACTGTGGCAGTGTTCCTGGTTGTACCATTTTGTAAATGACAGTACCCACTGCCTTGCCTCAGTTAGGGTAGTAAGGCCTTTGCTGGGGTAACTGGGGCGGTACTTACATGTGCGGAAAATGGATTCCGCATAAGGATTGTCATTGCTTACCCTTGGGCGACTTCTGGATGGGGTTATCCCCAACTGATAAAGGGTTTCCAGCAAGGATGCCCCTTTCATTGGGCTGCCGTTATCGGAATGTAGCACCAATGGTTGATTAACTAGTGTGCGTTTTTCAGACATTATGCCCCGTCTAACAAGTATACTGGCGTTTTCTGCGGATTCCTCAGGCCAAATATCCCAAGCAATGATTTTGCGACTAAACAGATCCAGGATAAGGTACAAGTAAAAAAAGATACCCTTTGCAGGCCCCGAAAGCCAGGTGATATCCCACATCCATACCTGATTAGGGCCGGTGGCACAATGTGTTGCAATAGGTTTGGAAGAAGGTTTTTTAGCCTTTCCACGGTGATGCTGCATGTCATTTTTTTTAAGCACCCTGTAAAAGGTTGATTCTGATGCTAGGTACACCCCTTTATCGGCTAGCCGTGGCACAATTTGACTTGGGGGCAGACTTTGGAACTCGGGTTGGTTTGCTGTTTCTATCAGCGCTTGTCTTTCCCCCGGGCTTAGTTTGTTAGCAGGTGCTGGACGCTTTGCATGTTTTCTTTGATCCTCGTTGGGGGATAATTTGTTTCTCCAACGTTGCAGGGTCCGCTTGGTTATCCCTGGTACCTTGCAGGCTTCTGATTCCCTAGCGCCTTCGGCAACAGCTTCCTTGATCAGTGTAATAGCTTTTTGGCGATCTGAGGCACTAATCATTCTCCCCCGGGGTCCCCCCAAATCGCATAGGCTTTTTTTCTTAGAACTAACAGCGCAGCAGTTTCCGCAAGGGCTGCTTCCTTTCTTTTGAATTCTTTTTGTATGTTTTTAAGTTCACGGTCTTTTTCCCGGAGATCCCTTTGTAATTTGGCAGCTTGTTGGGCAATGCCGCCATTGGCCTGTATACAGGCATCCCGCCAGGCTTCCACCTGTTCAACAAAAAGGCCTTTGGAACGGCAGTATTCCGCCATTTCTATTTCGCTTAAGGAAGCTGTTTCAACCACAATCAAAAATTTGTCCTGGGTGCTCCATTTTTCTGTTTCAATTTCACCACCGGGAACTGCTATACCATTGGCCCTAGCTTGTTTTTTCCATTTATACAATGTACCTTCGCATAGGCCAGTTTCCTTTGAGATGGCCCTAACAGATTCATTGCTAGGGGGCATCATTCTTTTTATGATGGAATATTTAAATTCATCACTAAATCTTGCCATGAGGGGTTCCTCCTTGAAATGTTATTGACTAACTATAATTTATTTAGAGGCCTATGACAACTGTCCTAACATAGGGGGGATATCTCATGATTCACTTTTATTTAAGAAT
>JAAYRB010000179.1 GCA_012519005.1 Clostridia bacterium | reverse complement strand
TCCTGAAAATAGACGTTACAGGAACCAGCTAGAGCGCTGTAGAAATCAACACTGCCGTGTACACTCCAGCATCTTATATATGGCGGCCTCCAGTAGGATCCCCTACATAGTACCTTTTCGTTGGGGTTAATTCCGGCCTCAAGGGCGGCCATCCCTGTTATGGGCTTATAAGTTGATCCCGGGGGGTATGTGCCCTGGAACACCCTATCAAATAAAGGTTTTATCACCGGATCATTATAATAATCCTTTTTCCCAGAGTAGGACCCATCTACAAAGTCGTTTGGGTTGATAGCAGGTCTGCTGGCGGCTGCCAGGACGGCTCCGGTGTTAACATCCAGCACAATACCGCCCCCAGCCTCGGCTTTAGGGTTGCTTTTTTTGATGTCTTCAATAACCCGGTCAAGGGATTCTTCCAATGCCCTTTGAAGATCCATATCAATTGTCAAAACGGAATCATATCCCGGGGTGGGGGGGATGGTTATCAACTCCTTGATCTTCCTGTTCCTTGCGTCCACCTCCACCTGCCTGACCCCATCTTTTCCTTTCAAGCCGATGACCCTGTTATCCTCATAGCGCAGCAGCTCGGTAAATCTCTCAATACCCGTCTTGCCGATCCAGTCCTGGAGGTCATAGTTGTATTTGCTGTTCTCCTCCAATTCCTTGTCGTTGATCTTCCCCACATAACCAAGGATATGTCCTGCCAGCTCGTTATGGGGGTAGTATCTCAGAGGGTATTCTTCAATGCTTATCCCGGGCAGCTCCAATCTTTTTTCCTCTATCTCGGATATTACTTCCCAGGCATTCTCACCCCAAGGTACCCGGGCAATTTCCACGGGAGCATATTTTCTGGGGTGGGTCCTAACTATTTCAGCTATATTTTCCGGCGTATCCGCAGGGTTTTTAGTTATCTTGCTAATTTTTTCAGCAATTTCCTCTATGGAATGTCCCTCTGCCGGAGTATAAAGTATTGAAAAAACTGGTTTGCTGGTGGCAAAAACCTCACCTTTGGAGTCTAAGATATCCCCCCTTTTGGCGGGAATCTTGATCAATCTTGTGCGGTTGCTTTCAGATTGCTGTTTGAACTGCTGGTTTTGCAAAATTTGAAGATAAAAAAGGCGGGAAAAAAGAGAAATAAAAACGAAGGCAACTACGGCTAAATAGACGGTTATTCTAAATTTTAGTTCTTTTTTTTTCACTCATAACCCCTCCCCACGGGCTGTAGCCTTGAGTTACCAGTTGAAGGTACGGCTGCTCAGGAAATCTTTGTTTTTAGGACGGTGAAGCCTCCAGTGGATTATCACAGCTATCAATGTGTTGTAAAAAACTATTGTTGACAAAATGAAGGAATAGTCACCTATGGAAATCCCTGATCCCATTATAAATAAAACAAGGAAGGATATAAAGCCATGGACGAAGGTGCCCACTGCCGCCGTAAACATGGGGGCAATTATATTGTCTTCAAAGATCCTTCCCTTCAAATAGCCCATGAGATAGCCTGTTACCATTTTTGTAAGGGCCTGAAGCCCTATATATTTGCCCAGCAAAACATCTTCAAATATCCCAAATAAAAAACCCAGGGCTGCGCCGTTTTTGCTGCCTCTCATGAGAGCGGAAAGGCAAACAATTATCAACAACAAATCGGGTTTGGAGCCCCAAACCCTTAAAGATTCAAATACTGTTGATTGCAGCACTATGCAAACTATGAACCAAAGGCCATATCTGATATATCTCAATATCATATATTACCAACCCCTGTGATTACCATTACCTCTTCCAGTCTGTCAAAGTCAACAAATGGTTCCACCAGGGCTTTTTTCATCAGGTCGTTGGCATCGGGGACCACCTCTATGACTCGTCCCACCCGAAGACCCTTGGGGAAGTAGCCCCCAAAACCTGAAGTAACCACAGTATGATTTTTTGAAACAGATGCTTCCCGGGCAATATGAATCATTTGAAGTTCATTGGAAATAGACCCCGTTCCTTCCGTTACACCGGGTACCCTGGTTTCCTGAATCAATGTGCCCACAGCACCCTCTTTATCCAAAAGAAGCAGTACTTCAGAATTGTGGGGAGTCACATTTATGATCCTGCCCACCACACCTTTATCATTGATGACCGGCATATTTTTTGCTATACCGTTATTTTTACCCTTGTTGATGGTCAAAGTGCGGTATAGGCCGCTGGGGTTTTTGCCAATGACTTGGGCGGCGGTCAGGCTGTATTGTCCGATGGTGGATTGCTGGAAGCCCAGCAGTTCCTTAAGCCTTATATTTTCCTGTCTGTATTCCCGCAGTAAGTTGTTTTCCGTCTTCAACTCATCAACGAGTTTGTTAAGTTCTTCATTTTCCCTTTGAACCTTACGAAATAAAAAAAATGAGCTGTATATATCGTTTGCTTTTTTACTAACAAAGGTTACGCCGCTTTGAAGGGGTGCTATCATATCCCTCATCAGCATCTCACCCCTGCTCAGTTGGGCACGCTCAAAGCCTGTGAGCCTCACGGTTACTAAAAGTATGATCAATAAAGCTAGGCCAATCATGTGGTTTCTGTGTTTTCTAAGCCAGCTCAAATTTACCACAACCCTCTTGACAATGCTATTTCGAGGAGATGTCCACCCTCTTTAAAAGGTTAATATTATCTAGAACTTTCCCAGCCCCAACAACAATGGCACTCAAGGGATTTTCAGCGATATGGACGGGCATCCCCGTTTCCTCACTGACCAATCCATCCAAACCGAAAAGGAGGGAACCCCCACCTGCCATGACTATGCCCCTGTCCATGATATCGGCCGCTAGTTCCGGTGGGGTATTTTCTAGACAGGCCTTTATAGCCCCGAGGATACCCTCCACCTGATCCTGAAGTGCTTCAGCTATTTCTGGGGCAGATATGGTTATGGTTTTGGGCAGGCCCGTCAGTAGATCCCTACCTCGGGCGTCAAATGTCTGCACCTTTCTTTCACTAGCTTCTTCGGAATTATTGAAATGGGCAGCCCCAAGGTCAATTTTTATATTTTCCGAGGTGCGCTCCCCCACGGCAAGGTTA
>JAAYRB010000178.1 GCA_012519005.1 Clostridia bacterium | reverse complement strand
GCTGCTGGGGAAACGGGAAACAGCTAAAAACATGCTTTTCGAAAACGAATCTATTGATAAAATAGTAAGATACACAGGATTAGAGAGGGATCAAATAATTAAACTGAAAAAAGAAATAGAAAACTGATCTTTGAAGCGGGCAAAACCAGGCTCGCTTTTTTAGTGCGCAAATTGGATGTGGGGACTTCGGCTGACTTGGTTTTGTGTGTTATGTTTTTGTAGGGGTAGCTCGCGAGCTACCCCTTAATGATGTCAAGCGTAATGATGGTATAGGGCATATATGATAATCCCATGTATTAGATATCCAAGTACCATCAAGGGGCAATTCATGAATTGCCCCTACAGACTACCTAAAGCACACACTCATTCTCATATACCTTTTTTCAGTTCTATTATTTCCTCCGGGGTCAGCTCAGTAATCTCGGATATTTGCTCCACCCCATACTCTTTTATTAATAGGTTTTTTGCAATTTTCATTCTCTCGCCTATTATGCCTTCCACCTTACCCTTTTTAATGCCTTCTTCAACGCCTTTTTCCAAGCCTTCCTGCATGCCCTTTTCCATACCCCTTGCCATGCCCTTTTCTTCAGCATATTTTATCCGGGAGATTTCATCCATCCTTGCTTTTTCCTGAGCATAGTATTTTTGCCTCAACAGTTCGTCTGCACTTATGCCTTCAAGCATTTCATTAGCCATCTTTAGTTTGTCACTCCTTTCGATAAGTTCCCTTAGCAGGTCTTCCGTGCCTTCTTCCCCTGCTTTCTTGATAAATGTCAACCACAATTCCATCCCTTCCAGCTCTTTCATGTCTGGTGTCATTTTTATCTGTTTTTCAAATTTTCTCAGTTCTATGTAATGTATTTCAAGGTCGTCTATCAGTTCAAAGTTTTCTGTTTTTTCTGTTATTTTGTATATGGTGTGGTATTTTTTGGTTTCATAATATTATTCACATCCTTTAAATGTATCTATATTATATCTCATTTTTTGGATGTGGGGATTGGGGTGGGAAAATTTCAGGCAGAAACAGGCCGGCTCTTTGAAGCCCCCCGATCAGGCCAAATGGGACGACGCGAGTCAAAAACGCCAACCAAAGAGTCCGTCCCGGTGGTTGGCGAGGCCACAGTGATGCTCCTGATCAAATTCCGCTAGGGGAGAAACACTCCTCAACGAAATTACAGAAATCGGTATGAAATAAGGCCAATAAGCCCCACCCTCTCTTGAATTTCCCCTAAATCTGATATAGAATTTTTTTCAAGAGAATAAAAAAATGGAGGAAGCAAAATTGGCAGAAATTAAAGCATTCCAAGGTATCAGGTATAATCAATCGAAGATTAAAAACCTAGATGGAGTGGTAGCGCCGCCCTATGACATTATTGATGAGTCTCAGCAGGATGGGTATTACCGACGCCATCCCCAAAATATCATCCGGCTGGAACTGGGTAAAACAAAGGATGGGGATGACTGCAAGAATAATCAATACACCAGAGCAAGGGATTATTATCAGGACTGGCGGGGGCAGGGTTTTCTCACCAGAGAAGAAGTGCCGGCCATTTATCTTTATGAACAAGAATTCTTGGATGGAAAAGAGCCAAATATCCGCAAAGGTGTCATCTGTGCTGTAAAGCTGGAGGATTATGATAAAAACATCGTCATTCCCCACGAGGAAACACTCCCCAAGGCGAAGGAAGACCGCCTAAATCTCATGCGGAGCTGTCATGCAAATTTCAGCCCCACCTTCGGGATTTACATGGACGAGGAAAATGAAGTGGGAGATATCTTTAAAAAAGCCAAGAAGAATCCTCCGGAGATGGATTTCGCCGATGAGGACGGGATCAAGCATCGGGTATGGGTACTGAAGGATGAGAAGCAGATCCAAAAATTCCAATCCCTCCTGGCAGAAAGGCAGATATTCATCGCCGATGGCCATCATAGATATGAAACTGCTTTGAACTTCAGTAAGGAAATGGAAGGGCAAAAGGGATATGGACATGCCATGATGACCCTGGTCAATGTCTATGACACCGGTCTAGTGGTATACCCAACCCACAGACTGGTAAAAAACATAGAAGATTTCAATCCCCAGAAAATCCACGAGGGACTAAAAAAGAATTTTGAGGTCCAGGAAGTGGAAATTGGGGCCAATGGGATGGAAGGAATCATTGATGAGCTTTCCAAGGATATGGATGAGAAGCATAGATTTGCCATGTCCTTTGATGGAAAGAAATTTTATTTTATAAATGCAGCGAGGGGCAGTATAAATATCGATGATTCTAGATGCGAAGCATGGAATTCCCTGGATATAGCTGTGCTGCAGGAGATGATTCTTGATAGGCTGTTGGGTATCGGCCAAAAAGAGAGGGCCGAAGGCGGCTATCTGGAATACACTAGGGATGAAATGGAGGGCTTTGACAAGCTAAGGGGCGGGGGGTATCAGGCATTATTCTTAGTTAATACCACCAAGGTGGAAGAAGTGGTGGATGTAGCCCTGGCGGGGGATAAGATGCCCCAAAAGTCCACTTATTTTTATCCCAAGCTCATCACCGGCTTAGTCATCAATCCCCTGGGGGAATAAGGATATCAAAAAGGGAGGGCGTTCGCCCTCCCTTTACTGTTTTTTGTATCGGTATCACCCTATGGCCATGGAAATATCAAAATACCCCTTCATATATTTCCAGTTCTTTCAGCTGACCTTGGGGAGTCAGAAGAACCGCCGCCGCATCAAAGCGATATTCCCCATATCCGCCGCTGCTCTTTTTTGACAGATATTCCACGGCAATTTGACGCACTTTTCTTTGTTTTCTATGGTTCACTGCCTCCATGGGTGTACCGAAGCCGAAGGATGTTCTGGTTTTTACCTCCGTAAAAACTAGAGTATTCCCTTTTTTGGAGATAATATCTATTTCACCATGCCGCGTCCGGAAGTTGCTCTCCAAGATTTTATATCCTCTCTTTATCAGTTCCTCCCTAACCAATTTCTCCCCATAATTGCCCAGTATCTTTCTTCTGCTCATACTCGATGCTCCTATAGCTGTAATATTTCAAAATAATGCCGGTTGGTTGTAGGTCCTTTCATCCAAAATTCCTTGGATAAAACTCTCCCTATGTAAAGGGCAAGGCCCGTATGTCTTTATTGCGCCGCGGTGCTTTTTACTGTGATACCCTTTGTTGCTCTTGAAACCATATCTGGGGTACACCCTATCCCATTCTATGCAGGCCCTATCCCGCACCACCTTCGCCACGATGGAAGCGGCGGCGATGCTGTGGCTGTGAAGATCCCCCTTGATGATCGATTCCTGAGGTAGATCTAAATCCACGGATTCGGCGTCAATCAACAAATAATCGGGGTAGATTCTTAGGGAGTTGACGGCTTTTTTCATGGCAAGCCTAGCTGCCTGTTTTATATTTATAATGTCTATGGTTTTTTCATCGACAAAGCCCACACCCACCGAGATACAGCGGGATATAATTATGTGGTACAGCTTTTCCCTCTGAATGGCGGTGAGCCCTTTAGAGTCAGTGACACCTGGGATCCTAAGCCCCCGGGGAAATATCACAGCGGCGGCCGTCACCGGCCCCGCAAGGCATCCTCTGCCCACCTCGTCCAGACCGGCAGCTAGGTGATATCCTTTTTTCCATACTCTGTTTTCGTATTTTAGCAAAGGCATGCCTCCTAGTTGCTCAAACCAATATATAGTTAGGCATTCTACCCAAATTCCATAAATTCCTTTGCCGATTTGGATCAAGTATGTATTTTGTGTTTGCAAAATAAAATAACCCCTGATTTACAAGGGTTTGAACCTGGTGCGGCAAAGAGGATTTGAACCTCCACGGGCTGGTGCCCACTAGACCCTGAACCTAGCGCGTCTGCCATTCCGCCACTGCCGCATATTTCACTGTAATTTTGATATTAGCATGGTTTTAAATTCGTGTAAAGAAAAATAAACATCCATAATTATAAAATTTTACAGCCTTTGGTTATTTTTTTCCAGGATTCCATCCAAATGTATATTATGGATCAAAATCTATACTGGAAATTTTCCATGTATCCCCTTCTTTTATTATCTTCACTTGATAGTTAATTCTCAGATCCAGCTCCTTGATATCCTCCTTGGGGTCCTCGATACTGCAAAAGCTTCCCTTGGAATGGGAAGTGATATCCAATGCCGCGGACGCCATATCATGGTCAATGATTTCTATGCCCTCATATTCAACTGAATCCAGTCTAAAAGAAAGACCCTTTTCCCGCATCTCTTTTAGGTACTCCAAGGTTTCTCCCAGTTGAGGCTCGCAGTAGATATCCTTTGCCAGTACCTCAAGATCATCCTCCTCCCCCACCAAGGCCTGAAGCTCATAATCCCTGCTGTCAAGTTCCTGGAAAGCATCTACAATCTGGGCTTTTTCCCTTTCCTCCGCCCTACTTTGTAAATTAAACCCCAAGAAAATCAGGGCGATGAGCACCAAAAACAAGAACCTTACCGCCTTGTCCAAAGCATACACTCCCATTTTAACCATTTATCCCTAGATTATTTTTTAAAAATAAATTTATGCAAAGAAAACCATTTTTTCCTTGCTTTTCATGTCTATTTTTAGATATAGAGCAAATAATATTAGGGCAGAGGAGGTTGATTGTTTTGAGAAAAACACTTGCGGTATTTTTACTGACAGCACTGTTCTGCCTAACACCCAACTGAACTTTAGAAGTCCGGGCAGAAACAAATTTATCGGAAGAAATTGAAACCGCCTACACCCTAACTGGAATACAGTTGAGTGGGTATCAATTTAAGGATATTTTATCCGTAAAGGCCACGGCCTATGATGCCTGCGAATTATGCTGCGGCAAAACCGACGGCATCACAAAATCCGGTCGGTTGGCCAGGGTGAATCACACCATCGCAGTGGACCCGGATATAATCCCCTTGGGAACAAAGATTTTTATCCCCCAGCTGGGACATCTATATACTGCGGAGGATATAGGCGGTAAAATCAAGGGTAAAACCATAGATGTATATATGGCCGACCACGAACAAGCCATAAATTTTGGAGTTAAAGAGCTGACTATTTACATCCTGGAGGAAACAGGATCAATTTAAATATAATGTAAAGTTTATTAGAGGATAAGCCCTGGGGGCTTTTCCTCTTTTTATTTTACAGCGGGATGCTCCTATCTCCTCACATACCAGCTGTTATCCAATATTTTACTTGATGCCTTGGCCACAATGTCCTTGGCAACCTGTGTCCCCAGCTCCCCCGGGAAGGAATAATATCCCGTTCCATAGGCCCGGACAAATTCCTGGCCATCCAGGCTCAATACAACTGCCTCTAAGTGAAGCCTTTTTTGTTTGAACCTCACCAATACCCCGATAGGCACATTGCTTTTATCGGTGAGATATCTCAATAGAGTCCTTTCCGCATGCACGGCGGAGGCCACCATAGGGTTGTGAATTTTTCTTAGGAGTTGGATCATTTTGGAATCCCTAGCCCTTGCCAGTGCCGCCACCGCTCCCTGACCCGGGGCGGGCATACAAACACTGTAGGGAAGGTATTCTGTAATTTTGTCTTCCATCCCCAATCTTTCGAGGCTGGCAGCCGCGGTGACAAAGGCATCTATTTCACCATTCCTTATCCTGCCCAGTCTTGTGTTGACACCGCCCCTATAAGGCACAATATCAAAATCCGGTCTGAATTTTAGCAGCTGGCATTTTCTCCTCATGTTCCCCGTATCCACCTTGGCACCCTTTGGCAGTTCACTGAGAGTGAGATTATCCCTTGATATCAAGGCATCCGAAGGATCTGATCTACCGGAAATCGCGGCAACCACCACTTCTTCGGGCAATTCATAGGGAACATTCACCATATTATGTATGACGATATCTATCTCCTCGTTTTGTAATGCCCTTTCCAGTTCATTCCCATAATTGCCGCCCCCGCCGCCCTCCTCCCTTTCATGAACATCCACTTTTGTCTCTACCCCTACAATTTGATAGCGATAATCATCGGCATAAGCCTGCAGTTGATTGATGATCCACTGGCCCTCCACCTTAGAGCGGGTGTCCACACGGGTCCCTACAAGTACAGTTTTTTTCATAAAGCCGCCCCCCCCCTCAGGGTTAAATATTGGTAAATTCAAATTTTAAAATCAATCTATCTGGTTATCTGGTCAATTCCCCCCGGTCAGAAGCCTAAAAGCAGGGAATAGTTAAATCATATTCACAGAACAGGCGATAATGAAAATCTACAGCAATTCTCAAGCCGCCGGACAGTGCCCTACAACATCAAATGGCCCCCGGGTTCCAATACGGTACAGATGCTGTTTGTTTTTTCTTCCACCATTTTTTGAAACCTTGATGCATCCTGCTCTATTAAATCAAAGGTGTTGTAATGCATTGGAACTATGATTCTGGGTTTAAGCATGGACACCGCAGTGAGTGCGTCCTCTGGTCCCATGACAAAATTATCACCGATGGGTAACAAAGCCACATCTATGTCATGCATATCCCCCAGCAGCTCCATGTCCCCGAACAACCCGGTATCGCCGGCGTGATAAACCAAATTATCCCCCGCCCCATATAAAAATCCACAGGGATTACCTGTGTATATGATATTTCCATCTTCGATATAGGCGGAACCGTGGTGAGCATGGGTCAGCTTGACCCAGCCAAAATCAAATTCATGACTGCCCCCGATATGCATACCATGGACCTTCTCAACACCCCTCTGCTGACAAAATACAGCCAGTTCAAAGGGGGCCACAATGAGGGCATCGCTGTTCTTTGCAATTTCTATGGCATCCCCGAAATGATCATCATGGCCGTGGGTAATGAGTACGGCCTCCACATCCACATCCTGGGGCTCAATATCCGCTAAAGGGTTCCCTTTTAGAAAGGGGTCTATGATTATGCCCTTATTGTCATCGGATGAAATGGTAAAACATGAGTGACCATGAAAACAAATTTTGAGCATTTAAGCACCTCCGAGGTTTTCCCATTCTGGTTAAAATATACCATGAAATGCACCCTGTCCGCAATAAGGGGATTTTTCATGGAGCAGCATTGAAAAGATCAGGGCCTGTTGTACTACGTTAATTCAAGAACCTATAATAATAGGAAAAAGCCGGTTCCGCAAAATCTTTGCAGGTACCGGCTGTATATGGCAGGGGAGACAGGATTCGAACCCGCAACCAACGGATTTGGAGTCCGCTACTCTGCCAGTTGAGCTACTCCCCTAAATGTTATTATATCTTTTACACTTAAATATTATAAACGAAGACTCTAAAATAGTCAATACACAGCAGTGTCCGGCATAGGAACCGAAATATCCCACTGAGCTGTTCCGCTGGGAAAACAGATGATTCCCTGTACAATTGTAACATGAAAATTGGTTTTATACCTTACCCTTTCAATGATAGTGGATTATAATGGTGTTGATGTAGGTATTATTGTTCTTCCGATACTCGAGTCCGTGGAGGTGGACAGGTTGAAATATATGAGACCCCTATTGATTTCCATGGCAATATTCCTATCCCTGACCCTCACAGGCTGTACCGGCACTGCACAAAACTACACCACACCCCCGGAGGATTTCACATTGGATCAGGTATCCAGACTCATAGATCTGAAATCCCTTGAATTGGGCAGGGTCACTAAGAGAAAAGTATCCAAAGTTCACAATATTTCCTTCAGCAATTTTGGGCAGGGTTATGAAATAAATTATAGGCATCTGAGCCAACAAATCAGTGTGCAGATAATAAAATTTGACTCCGCCAAAAAAGGCGATCAGTTCTGGAGGGTCTGGACAAGGGGAATAAATGTTAAAAATCCAGGTACTGAGAACAACTGTAATGTCGCGGCAATAAGCAGCGGCAAGCATTCCATAACGGCCTGGCAAAAAAACAGCTGGATGACTTACATAAGGGTACCCTCCGGCATCCCCAATCACTCTGATCTAAGGGATAAGGTCAAAGATTATGTAAATTATTGCTACAGCAAATTGTAGAGTGCTGGGAAAGAAGTGAATTATATTTTGAATAGGAAGGGGGCTTCCTCCTCGGTATATACCTGGAGGCCCTTTTTTTTAAGCAGTGAGGCAGTGACACCATCCCCTTTTTGAAGTTTGCCGGAAAATGTGCCGTCGTAGATACACCGGTGCCCACAGGAAGGGCTTTTTGATTTCAAAACAGCCTTCCCAGCCCCAAACAGCTCAGCTATATATAGGGATGTCTCCGCTCCTCTGATGTAATTCTCTGTGACATCCACCCCCTCCTTTGTCAGCACCTTAGCTTCCCCACTCAATACATCATCCCCTTGGCCCCCAGTAATTTCCGCCGGGGGACGGGGAGTAGTGAGACCCCCCAGCTGCTCCGGACAAATGGGAATAAGATTTTTTGGGAGGTCCCTTAAAAGGGGCATCTGATTATTTTTGCCATTGTATTTGCAGTTGACACCTAGTAAACAGGCGCTTATAAGGATCACCCAGCTTCCCCCTTTCGGCTTTGGCCAACACTTCAGTTATTTTCCCTATTATCCATTATAATTATTTTTGGTAGTGAGGACAAAAAAGCAGCGGCCTATTTGTCGAGAAGCCGCTTCATAAACCTCCGCAGGAATCCCAAATACCAGCAGGTCCAATTGTTAAATTATGGTGTATTGCCTTTACCCTCCCAGAAACTTGTTTTGGGTAGGGAATTAAAGTATAATGGACACATTGTGTCAGCCGAGCGCAATACCCCTTTTGGGTGTACAGCGCTTTATTTATATTATGCTTTACATTGGCTGTTAACT
>JAAYRB010000177.1 GCA_012519005.1 Clostridia bacterium | reverse complement strand
GCCCAACTGACGTGCCGCCTCCGCTGGAAATGCAGCATCCAGGTCCTTCGTGGCAGTAAATATGATACTGGCTGTATCCTTCTCGTGGAGACAGTTCGCATTTATAATTTCCGATAAGAGCTCCTTAGTAGATCCCAATATATCCTCCCTAGTGTTTTTTTCTACGGTCACTGCACCCCTGATGCCTGCAATCTTAAACACCCCTATGTCACCTACCTTAGAGCCCTATGTCCTAAACCAATGGATACCTCGTCCAAATGAAGAAGTCCGATACCGAAAAAAATTGCCACGGATATATGATCCCTATGTCTGGCGATACCAATTTTCCCGCCCACATTTAGACCGATGGCTTTGGTTACTATCTGGGATAATGCCTCACGGGTGGCACCGGCCACGGCACCCTCCTCCGGGTGGGTTTCTTTTATTACCCCTTCCCTTTTTGCCGCTACCACTGCCCTTTCTACAATACTTTTTACTGAATTTATAAATTCCCCTCCATAGTCCACCGCTGCGGTGGCTATACCTAGATCTCCAAATTCTCTCTTTAAATTGGCTTCCTCTTCCCTGCTTTCAGTCAAAGCCATATATATCGCCGTGGAGGCAATTTTTTTGCTGCCAAATTTCATTTCCTTCCCTCCGCCATTGAGTATTAAATCAGCTGCACCTTGCCGATGGTAACAATATCCCCTCTCACCCTAAAAAGGTGGTCCACCCGCGGCTCAGCAACATTTTCCGATGTGGATAGAATCCTGAAATATATTTCATGATCATAGAAAGTGCCGTCCACAGCCAGTACATCACTGGATAAAACTTTTGCCGTCACCTGTTTTTCCCTAAAATCAGTTACCTCCCTGCCATTGATCAACAGCACAGCCTTTTCTAGAGAGGTAAAATTATCTATTTCCAGGGTAATGGTGGCAAAAATTGGTATGTACTGGGTAGAGGTCAGCCTCGTCTCGGGAAATTCATCATAGAAATTTATAACTTGGCCTTCCAGCTTTTCCGCCGCATTCATATAAAATCTCGTAGGTTCGTTGACCACCAAAAATTGGCCGAGTAGAAGGAGAAATACACCCATTACCGCCCCGGCGATCAAAATTTTTTCCACCTTGATAAATTTAGAAAAAAAAGACGAGTATCTCACAGCCCATCCACCCCCAGCATTTATAGAATATGCCGTGAATGGTGGGTTTATTATTCATTCATCGAACTGTTACGAGAAACCCCCGAATTTATCTGTGGATAGCTGCTCGCTTGAACTTACTTTTTAAGCCAGGGCATCATATCACGCAGCTGGGCGCCAACCTTCTCAATCTGATGCTCCCTATCTCTGTTTTCCATGGCTCTGTAGGCCGGCCTGTTGGCTTGGTTTTCCAACATCCATTCCCTGGCAAATTGACCGGTCTGTATCTCCTCAAGAATCTTTTTCATTTCCTTCCGGGTATCATCGTTGATTATCCTTGGACCCCTAGTTAAATCACCATATGTTGCGGTATCACTTACTGAATAGCGCATCATACCTAGGCCGCCCTCATAAATGAGATCCACAATGAGTTTAAGTTCGTGAAGACATTCGAAATAGGCTATCTCGGGGCTGTAACCCGCCTCCACTAGGGTTTCAAAACTGGCCTTGATCAATTCAGTAACTCCGCCGCAAAGAACCACCTGTTCACCGAAAAGATCGCTCTCTGTCTCTTCACGGAAGGTTGTTTCTATTACCCCGGCACGGGTGGAACCGATACCCTTGGCATAGGCTAGACCCATATCCCTGGCCTTACCTGTATAATCCTGCTGCACTGCCAGCAGAGCAGGCACCCCCGCACCCTCCTCATACATCCTGCGCACAAGATGTCCAGGACTCTTGGGGGCCACCATGAAAACATCTACATTCTCCGGAGGCACTATCTGCCCAAAATGGATATTGAATCCATGGGAGAAGACCAAGGCGTCCCCTTCTTCCAGGTTAGGCCCTATATCTTCTGCATAAACTGCTCCCTGGACCTCGTCCGGTATCAATACCTGAATAATATCCCCTTGCTTTACCGCTTCGGCAGTATTCATCACTTCAAAACCATCATTTTCCGCTGCTTTCCGGGATTTGCTGCCTTCCCTGAGCCCCACAATCACATGACAGCCGCTGTCCCGCAAGTTCTGAGCCTGTGCATGGCCCTGGCTCCCATATCCTAAAATCACAATGGTTTTATTTTCCATAAGCCCGAGATTTGCATCCACGTCGTAAAAAGTTTTAATCAAAGAAAAAACCCCCTAATATGCATCTTAAACTACCTATTGCCCAGCTTTCTTACCAGCAGTTCTCCAAACTCGTTGAGTTCCTGACTCATTTTATATAAAATACGCTCAATTTCATTGCTTGTCAAATGCAATTGGTCCGGCTCTAGAATCTCTATCTTCCGGAATTCCTGGCAGCTGATAAATCGCACCACATCTTCCAGCATATCTGCCCTTATAGTCAATTCCAAGGGTGCATAGGCCACTTCCCTGCCCGTTTCCTCTTCATAAACTACATAGACATCCACATCCATATTTATATCTTCAATGGTGATCCCCTGTATCGGTATGTTGCGCAAAAGAGCCGCCCTGTGTTCCCTGGCATCCTCGGCCAGTCTGTCCGGGCTTTTCCCGCCAAAGATGAAGCGGTTTGTCTTTTCCCCTCTATAGTCGAATCTCACCCTCATCCTAAGTCTTGATTTACCGTTTTGTAAGTCCTTTTTTGTATTTTCCAAGCATATCCCCCCGAAACAAGGCACGATTATACCTATTTTCGCCAAAATTAGAATTTATCCTTCGTTCTTATATAAATTTACCTTAATATTCTATACCTAAACGGGCTTTAATACCCCCGGTGTAGGGGTGCTTTATAGTTTTCATTTCCGTAACCAAATCCGCATATTCAATTATCCCTTTGCTTGCATTCCTGCCGGTGAGTATCAATTCCATTTGACAAGGCTTCTCCTTCATAATTTTTAACACCGAGGCTTCCTTGACCAAACCCAAGTGAACTGCCATACAAATTTCATCCAGGATCAAAATGTCCAGTCCCCCGCTTCCCATTAGATCCTCGGCCTTTGCCAACCCCCTCTGGGCATTGAGAAAATCCTCCTGGGAAGGTCGCAAACAAAATCCCTCCCCGCCAAAGCTGAACACCCTCATTTCCGGCGCCAACCTGCCCATAGATATCACCTCGCCGGAGTTACCATCTTTAAGGAATTGAATGATCGCTGCTTTCAAACCCCTTCCCACCGCCCTCAGGGCCTGTCCAAAGGCTGCGGTGGTTTTCCCCTTTCCCTCACCGGTATATACCTGAATAAACCCCCTATGTAATGTATCACCCATGGCGTCCTCCATAAAAAATTACTGCATACTGTCGATGTACTTTTTGAACTCTGTAATTTCATTTTCACTCATAATTTTATACTTCCCGGGTGGAATACCACCCAATGAAATATTACCCACTTGAATCCTGCACAGATTTATTACTCTGTACCCCACGGCTTGAAACATTCTTCGCACCTGACGTTTCCTGCCTTCGTGGATGGTGATTATAATTTCAGAAATTCTTCCCCTGCTTTTTATCCTCACCCGGGCAGGCGCCGTAATGCCGTCCTCCAATGATACCCCTTTTCGAAGCCTGTCCAATTCCCTGTCCGTGGGTGTCCCTACCACTGAAACTTCATATGTTTTCTTTACCTCACAGCTGGGATGGGTAACCTTGTAGGCGAGGTCGCCATCGTTGGTCATCAAGAGAAGTCCCTGGGAATTGTAGTCCAACCGGCCCACAGGGTAGACTCTTTCATCAATATCTCCAATTAAATCCATGACAGTTTTCCGTCCCCTGGGATCGGACACAGTGCTTATATAGCCCCTGGGTTTGTTGAGGGCTATGTAAACCTTTTTCTCAGTACCTATTACCCTACCTTCCACTTCAATACAATCTTTATTCTCGTCCACTTTAGTCCCCAACCGGGTAACTATCTTACCGTTCACAGCAACTTTACCAGCAAGAATCAAATCTTCACATTTTCTGCGGGAAGCCACGCCGCGCCTTGCAAGGACTTTTTGCAATCTATCCATATATTTGGTTCCCTTCCCTCGTAAAAAGATCATTTTACACAAATTCTAAGTATTATGGCGATTCATTGTTAATTTAACACATTTCCCACCAGAAGCAAATTTATCCCTCATTACTTAGCAGACATATACTTATTCTACCAGCCTTCGCCCAGCCCAAATAATATTTCCTTCTATGCCCATCAATTGCTTGTCCCTATGGATGATTTGATTTTGCCCAGGGAAAAACACAATGCCAAATAAATCAATACCGCCCTTTAATGATTCAAAAGACCCCTATCAAAACCACTGGGGCTTTTTCTCTTAATTCATTGATCTAAAAAACAATATTGCATATAAATACCGAGGCGAGAAAACCCACCACATCGGCAATCAATCCAACGGCCAATGAGTATCTGTATCTAATGACCCCCACAGAGCCGAAATAGACGGTGAGCACATAGAATGTTGTGTCCGTGCTTCCCTGCATTGTGGAGGCCAGTCTACCGATATAGGTGTCCGGCCCAAAGCTGTTGATCAGATCCGCCGCAATCCCCAGAGCGCCGCCCCCGGAAAGGGGGCGTGTGAGAGCTAGGGGCAGTACCTCGCCGGGTATGTGCAGCAGCCCAGTGATGGGTGCTAGAAACCTTGTAAAGAGATCCATAGCTCCGGATGCCCTGAAGACACCCACAGCCAAAAGCATTCCCACTAAAAAAGGTATTATCTTTATTGCCGTGTCAAAACCCTCTTGAGCCCCCTCAGTGAAAGCCTCATAGACATTCACGCCCCTAATAAAGGCAATGAGGGGAATTATAAAGAAAACTAATGGGATGGCCCAGCGGGAAACCTCGTTGATCAGCTTCATTATCATGGTGTGCGCCCCCTATTCTTTCCATACCATTGGGCCCGGAATAACCTATCAGATACCACAGCGGCAGTTGTAGCACAAACTGTTGCGAAGATTGTTGTTCCCACAATGGAAGTGGGATCGAGGGATCCGGCGGCAGCCCTTACGCCGATAATTGTGGCAGGGATCAGGGTAATGCATGAGGTATTCAAGGCTAGAAATGTGCACATGGCATCGCTTGCCGTATCCTTGTTATCATTCAGGTGCTGCAGCTCCTTCATGGCCTTTAGACCCAGCGGAGTGGCGGCATTACCTAAACCCAACATATTGGCACTGATGTTCATCACAATGGAGGCCATGGCAGGATGATCCTTGGGTACACTGGGAAAGAGAAAGCCGGTGACAGGCCGCAGGAAATAAGCAATTAATCGAATGATTCCTGCCTTCTCCGCCACCCTCATAATCCCCAGCCACAGGGCCATTATGCCCACCAATTCTATGGCAATCTGTACAGAGTTTTTTGCCGCCTCAAGAGATGCCTTGGTTACTACCTCTACATTGCCGTTGATACCCGCAACTAAGATCCCCGTGAGCAGCAAGAATAACCAGATTAAATTTACCAAGAGCAGTCTAACCTCCATATGGCTTGTTCTCATTGAAATTTATGAGAACAGCAGTAGAAATAGAACAGGCGGCCGATATGGGCCGCCTGTTAGGCTGGATTCAGATCATAAATGTAAGGGAACTAAAAATTTTACGAAAAAAACCCACCAACCATGGGTTTTTTACCACCGTTGTATGGGACAGAAGATTCACAGAGCCCAACTTCTCCCCCTCCAGCTCAATAATCAGCTGCCCCAGAATATCTCCCTTCCTTACATCCACACTGATTTCATCGGGGACGGAAACAATTTTATTTATCCTTCTTTTCTCGTCTTTTTTCAAGGCCACGCTCAGGGGTTCAGCTGCCGTAAGTTGAATTTCATGACCATCCTTTGATTTCACCCGGTGAATCTTCTCACCCCTGGAGGCAAACTGCACCCTTTCAAAATTCTCAAAACCATAGTCCAACAGCTTTACAGCCTCCTCCGATGCATTGGAAGCATCCAGCACCACCGCTATCAACCTCATATTGCCTTTCACCGCCGATGCTACCAAACAGTTGCCGGCGGCCCTAGTATAACCATTTTTTACACCATCGGCGTGGGGGTATAAATTCGGGTTTTTTATCAACCTGTTTTTATTGACAAGCATCCTGGACCATTCATGACCCGCCCATGGGATAACCCTCTTTTTGGTGGCCACAATCTCTCTAAACTTAGGTATGCCCATGGCATATCTCCCCAACAAAGCCAAATCATATGCGGTGGATAGATGATTGTCATCATGTAGGCCATGGGGGTTGGAAAAATGGGTATTCAATGCCCCCACATTACCTGCCTTCCTGTTCATCATATGCACAAAATCAGCTTCACTGCCCCCAATATGCTCGGCTATGGCCACAGAGGCATCATTGGCGGAGCTCAAAAGGGACGCATAGAGTAAGTCCTCTAGTTTATGTATCTCGCCTTCTTCTAGCCAAATAGATGAGCCCTGGGTTTCCTCCGCATATTTACTGATAACCGTCCTGTCATCTAAATTACCCTCTTCTAGGGCTAATATTGCCGTAACAATTTTGGTGGTGCTGGCCGGAGGTAGATTTTTATGGGCATTTTTCCCATAAAGCATTCGACCGGAATCAGCATCCATGAGTACAGCACCTTCGGCATTCACCAATGGAGGAGCTTGGGCCCATGTATAAAAAGGAAATATCAAAAAACTAAGTAACATGCATATAAATGCTGCCGCATTTCGTTTCAACAATCCATAACCCCCCATTACACTCAAAAAACCCCAAACATTACGGGATTTTATAGAAGTCTATAGGATATATTTTTCAAGTTTTTTGTTTTTCCTCCCACCAAGATTTACCAATGCCCATTAAAACAAAAAAATTACTTCCGAAGAAGTAATTTGATGTCAATCATGGGTAATTACCTTTATATCGTTTTTTCCATTTTTAAAGATATTCTTCAATTCTGTCAGCATTTTTGGTGACTGGGAAATAAGGTAATCTAAAATGGGACTTCCCTTTACGGGTATCAATCTCACATCCTTGCCGCTGTTGACAAGAAAACCCACCGGCTGGACGGAAACCCCGGCCCCGCAGCCCCCACCAAAGGGGTAATCCATATCCTGATCCTTACCACCTTCAGCATTGTTGGAGGGGTCATAATCACTTCCGCCGGCAGCAAAACCAGCTGATACCTTCGAAATAGGTATGATCACACCGCCCTCCGGTGTTTCAACGGTGTCCCCAACCACTGTATTTACATCCATCATGTCCATGATGCTCTCCATGGCCGTCTTTATGAGATTCTCAATGGGATGTTGACTCACCCCTTCACTCCTTTCAATGCAAAGGATGATACAGCCGCTAAGGATACAAAACGTAGGGCTGCAATAATAATATGACCCATGGCGAGGGTGAATATGCAGTCAAACTGGGTTTCGATTTCTTCCCTTTGGTAGTTTGGCTGCACATCAATCTTGGGCGTGTCAACAAATACAGTCCTGACATTACGGACAAGATTGTTGAAAGTCCAACCTTTTACAGTCCATATTAACCCCACTCCAAGTCCGGTGTAAGAGGCGTCACCAAGACCAAACCTGCTGACCCATACGAATTTTTTGCATATGATATGCCTGTAGAGCCATGTGTTTATCTGCAGCGATTGGAGAACAATGGAGTAAAGTCTCTGCAGATCAGGTACTTTCATAAGCAGCCTGGAAAAAAAATTAGTGGATTCCTGTTCCCCCTGGGCATCCAGCAGCTCCCTGAATTTCCCATCCTCCAATTCCTCCAACATATCCATGAAAATCCAGTTTTTTAATGGAACCTGAAACTGGTAGTTTATCAAACCGTATATGGTGGAAAAACCTACGAAAATATGATTATTTTTGCAATCCTTTGTGTATTTAAATTGGAAATCAACACTAAAAAAAGATATTAATATCAAAAATCCCAACAGCGCGGAAGTATAGATGAGCAGCGGCAATCCTGGGACCCCCCAAGACTTTTTTATATTGTCCCCCCAAAAAAGCCCATTTATTCCTTATATAAAAACCCAGGCCGTGTAGTCCACCCTAGGCCTGGGTATTGCTGTTTGTAAAGGTCTCCATATCAGGAAGATCCTCGATATCTTTGAGGTTGAATTCCTGCAAAAACCTTGTGGTAGTGCCATATAAAAAGGGTCTTCCGATACCTTCTTTTCTACCCATTTCCGTGACCAACCCCTTTTCCAAGAGGCCCTGCAGCACACCCTCCACATTGACCCCTCTTAATCTTTCAATTTCCATCCTCGTAATGGGCTGTTTATAGGCAATGATTGCAAGAGTCTCAAGGGCGGCATGGGATAAGCCCCTCCTGATGGAGGGGTAAAGCCTGCTTACATATTCAGAATATTCCGAACGCACACAGAGCATATAACCCCCATCCATCTCTACCACATCAAGACTCAATCCTTCCTTTCGATAGGAGGATCTCAAATCTTCGATTGCGGCTTCTATTTCCTCCGGCGGTATATCGCCAATCTCAGCCAATCTCTCTAGAGTCACGGGCTCTCCACTTACAAAAAGAATGGATTCTATTATTGCCCTTGGTTCCATACTTCTATTCTTTGACCTCCGTGGCCGGGATCACCGGGTATATTTTTATGGTTCCGAAGTTTTTTTCCTGGCTTATCCTTATTTTTTGTAAGCGGACCAGTTCGAGAAGGGCAAGAAATGTAACAATTACCTCTGCCCTGGTGACATCTTTTGTAAATATATCTTTAAAATCTCTCCCCTCTTTATTCCGGGAGAGGGTAGGAAGAAGTTCCTGGATCTTATCCGCCACACTGTGTCTTCTGCGGCTCACTTCCAATGCATCCGATTCCCCCCGGGCCCTACCTTTAGCAATGTTCTCCAGGGCGGACAAAAGATCCTTTAGCCCAATCCCCTCAAGGGCGGGACTCTCATCTACGCCTTTGAAATACCCCTCAATATATGAGCCCATATCCCCATATCTTCCGTATATCTTCCCCGGAATTTTAAATTTTTCATCGAGAAATAGGGCTGCCTCTTTGAATGTTTTATACTCCAAAAGATGTTCCGCCAATTCCTCACTGGTCTCTGGTTCCTCATCTGAGGTACTCTCATGATCCACCGTCTCCGGAAGCAGAGCCTTAGTTTTAAGATCCATGAGGGTGACAGAAGCCGCAAGGAATTCCACCGCCGTTTCGAAATCCAGCCCCCTATCCCGGGAGATATATTCAAGATACTGTTCAGTGACCCCAGAAATACTGATCTCTAAGGGGTCTATCTCCTGCTTTTCAACAGGCTCCACTAAATCAGACAAACTCCCTTCAAAATCCCCCATCTGAACCTTAAACACTGCCAAACCCCCATTTAAATACCCATGGCCTTCCACACCTTTTCCATGGTGCTTTCCGCCGCTTCCTTCGCTTTTCTTTCTCCAGTCCCAATAACATCATCTATCAAATCCGGGGTTTTTTCCAATTCTCTACGTTTCTCACGAATTGGTGCCAGCACACCGTCGATTTTGACAGCAAGTTTCTTCTTGCAGTCGACACAGCCGATAGTGCCTGCTGTGCAATCCTTCTCAATTTCCTTCAGTTCCTCCTGATTGTATATTTTGTGATAGGTGAACACCACGCATACTTCGGGATCCCCGGGGTCATCCTTTCGAATTCTTTGCGGGTCTGTGACCATTTGCCTTACTTTTTTATTGATTCCCTCTGTATCTTCCGTCATTGAAATGTCATTATGATAACTTTTGCTCATTTTTCTGCCATCCACCCCGGGGAGCAATGCCAGCTTAGATAGTTTCGCCTGGGGCTCGGGAAAAACATGGGCGTCATACAAAAAATTAAACCTTCTGGCTACTTCTCGGCTGAATTCAAGATGGGGAAGCTGATCCTCCCCAACGGGTACCGTATCTGCCCTATATACAAGAATATCCGCCGCTTGCAAGAGTGGGTAGCCCAGGAAGCCGTAGGTGTTTATGTCCCTACCTTCCTTGCCCAGCTGTTGGATTTGATCCTTATAGGTGGGCACCCTCTCAAGCCAGGAGAGAGGCGTAACCATTGACAAGAGCAAGTGAAGCTCAGCATGTTCTTTTATATGGGATTGGATGAAAACGGTGCTTTTCCCCGGGTCAATACCAACACTGAGCCAATCTAACAGCATGTCCCTTACCTTTTCATTGAGAGTTTCCGTATCATCGAAGGCAGTTGTAAGGGCATGCCAGTCGGCCACCATAAAAAATGTCTCGTATTCCTTCTGCATCTGAACCCAGTTTTCTAAAACGCTCAAATGTCCTATGTGCAAGCTGCCCGTGGGCCTCATTCCACTTAAGATTCTACCCTTCACTGATAATTACCCCTTTCTAAAAAAGGCCGACACCGCCCAATTTGATTAAAAAATTCATTACCCCATGCACTGCACCGCCGAGAATACCCCTAATAGCACCGGTAAAAACCAGCAGAAGCAAAATGATCATTCCATATCTCTCTAGGCTGTAGATTATCCCAGAATACTTATCAGGCAAGATACCCATTAAAATTTTAGAACCATCCAAGGGTGGGATAGGTATGAGATTGAACAGGGCCAAGACAACATTATAGAATAAGAGCATCCAAAAGAAGGTTTGTAAATAGGATTTTGCTGCCCCAGAGGGCATGAATAGGGTGGCCAGTTTGATACCAAATACAGAAAGATAGGCCAGGACTAAGTTCATTAAAGGCCCCGCAAGACTCACATACATCATTGTTTTTTTCCTGTCCCCGGAAAAATTGTAGGGATTCACCT
>JAAYRB010000176.1 GCA_012519005.1 Clostridia bacterium | reverse complement strand
CCGTTTCCCTACCTGTTGACGTTTTGGAAATGGATAATAAGCTGTACCTACCCCTAAGGTATATTGCGGAAGGTTTCGATCTCAACGTTCTATGGGATGGGAACAGCAGGAAGGTTTTTCTAGCAAATAAATCCAGAGGGGGAATGTCCCCGGAAGAGCTTTCATTCAAATCCAATAAAGCTGTTTATGATGGCAATACCGCTTCCATGAGGGGCACACTAAATATGCGGTTTGATGTTCTGGGAGATGAAGAGGCATTATTGGATAAACCAATGGAAATAACCAGCAAAATCAAAGGTCAGATGCAGTATGATCCTTTTGCGGTATATAGTCATCAAACCAATACTCTGCCGGCAGAACTGGGGATGCCGGAGATGGTTGTGGAAAGCTACATAACTGGTGACAAGGTGTATACAAAATCACCTGATCAAGATGGTTGGGTAATGCAGGAAATGCCTTTTTTTAAGGATTTTATTGAGGAACAGATGGAAATTCAAGCAGACCCCTTTAAAACCACGGAACAAATGGAAGAGATGGGTATTCATCTAACTTTCGGCAATGATGAAACCGTTGATGGAGTAGACTATTATGTAGTGAATCAAAGTGTGGACAAAGATAAATTTATCAAGGCCTACAAGAAAATATTTGACCAAATGCTGGCGGAGTTCAAGGGTGATATCCCGGAAGGCGCCAACTTAGAGATGATTTGGTGGCAGCTGGATAAAATATTTACGGATAGCAGCTTTGAATTAAACAGCAAGATATATATTGACAAGGAAACTTTCGTCAACGTACTAAACAGGCTGGAAATTCTTGCGGATATCAATATAGATCTCGAGGAGATTGTACAGGAACTAGAGGCTGCATTTTCCAACACAGCTGTTGCGGTTGAAACAACAGCCGAGGAAGCAGTCTTTGAAGAGGAAATTACATCCGTTGATGAAATTCCGGCGACAGATGAGATGGGTATTCCTGAGGATCTATTCCCAAGTAAATTGAAAATAAAAGGTGAAATCCGTGGGGAAATAGAAATGTTTAATATAGGTGAGCCCTTTGAGGCACCTGATGTTAGCGACGCAGTAAAATTAGAGGATCTCATGGTGGATAACAACTGATTAAGTACAATCCCAGATGGGTGCGGAGTGGTTTGCTTCGCACCTTTTTTATGCGAAATATTTGCCTCGCCTTTTTGGTAACCCATTAGAAAAGGAATTTATTGCAGCAGTTTACGAAATAAAGGTAAATGCCAGTGGAGTTAGAAATCATGTATTTGAAGGTGCAATTATCATGTCTAAATTTATAAGGCTTTATAAGGGGTGCAGAAATGAGCCTAAGATTCATTGTTGGTAGGGCAGGTACCGGGAAAACAAGATATTGTTTGGACAGATTTATGGAGGAGCAGTACCAAAAACCTAGGGGTTCCCCTTTGATTTTACTTGTTCCTGAGCAGGCTACATTTCAACTTGAACATAAACTTCTCCACAGCGGCATGGAAGGTATGATGAGGGGACAGGTTTTGAGTTTTCGTAGGCTTGCATACCGTGTCTTCCAGGAGGTAGGTGGGCTGGATCATCATATTGATGATGTGGGTAAGAAAATAATTTTGCGTCTGATATTACAAAAAAGGAAAGAAGAATTAGAGATCTTTAGTGAATCCCACAGTGAACGAGGTTTTATTGAAAACTTGTCCGGGCTGCTCACTGAGCTCCACGCTTATAACATTACACCGGGGGATCTGACAAAAGGTGTAGATATTTTGGAAGGAAAAGCCAAGGGCGGCAGGGATAATATATTGGGTGCAAAACTAAGGGATTTATCTATGATATATAAAGAAATGGCCTTATATCTGCAGGACAAATATACAGACCCCGATGACTACCTCAGCCTGCTGGCAAAATCCATAAAAGATTCACGGTTTTTAATGGGTGCAAATATATGGGTAGATGGATTTGCCGGCTTTACACCCCAAGAGTATGAAGTATTAGGGGAACTGATGAAAACTGCCGCTAGGGTAGAAGTGGCCCTATGTCTTGACGGGCGGAATTTATCCAAGGCTTTGTCAGAGGAAGAACTGTTTTATAGATGCCAGGAAACCTATGAAAAATTGATGCTGCTGGGGGAAAAAAATGGTGTAATCGTAGAAAAACCCCTAATTTTGGATGATATTGAAGGGGAAAGTCCGCCTCGCCGATTTTCTAAGAACCCTGATTTAGCTTACCTTGAGAGGGGCTTATACAATTTTTCCGTGGAACCATTTGAAGATGTGCCCGATAATATCGGAATTACAGCAGCTGCAAACCGCAGGGTGGAGGTGGAATGGGTTGCAAGGGAAATCATCCGTTTGTGTCGGGATGAGGGATACAGATGGCGAGATATAAGCGTAGTATTGAGGAATCTGGAGCCCTACCAGGAAGTATTGATCGATGTTTTCGAGAGCCACGACATTCCATATTTTATGGACAGAAAAAAGCAACTGACCCACCACCCGTTAGTGAGATTGATATTGGCGGTAGTGCAGATAGTTATTTCTGGATGGGAACAGGAGTTAGTCATGGGATACCTAAAAAACCCCCTAGTGCCCATTGATCAGGATATGGTGGACCATATAGAAAATTTTGTCTTAGAAAAAGGGGTAACCGGTAGAAAATCATGGATTGAGCAGGATTGGAAAAATGAAGGTTTTTCGGCCTCCCTATATTCACAAGGGAAGGTAGGCGGAAAAAAGGACAATTTCAATACATGCAAAAAAGTTTTTGCTATCTTGGACAAATTTTATTTAAATTTCTTGAAAAGCAAAAACACAGAGGATATGACTGTAACCTTATTCCGTTTCTTGGAGGATTTAAAGGTTGCGGAAACCATGACAATTTGGCAGAGTGAATCGGCCGAAGGACAGCAGCTTCAGAAAATACAGGAACATTCTCAAACCTGGAATGGGCTGTTGGATCTTCTAGATCAAATGGTGGAAATTATGGGGAATGAGATTCTTACACCCCATCAATATGAGGAAATCTTAGGGGCGGGGCTGGAAAGTATTCGGCTGCGTCTCATACCTCCAAGTATGGACGAGGTGTTCATTGCTTCCATAGAAAGATCCAGACATCCCGATGTAAAGGCAGCTTTTGTTATAGGTATGAATGAAAGTCTTTTTCCGGCGACAATAGCGGAGGAAACTATATTTAATGACGAAGAAAGGAAGCTGCTAAAGGGTAGGATGGAACTGGATCTTGCGCCCACAAGCAGGACTAGACTCTTACAGGAACAATTTTTGGTTTACGTTGCATTGACAAGGTCCAGCCATAAACTAAATGTCAGTTATTCGTTTTCAGATAATGAGGGCCGAGCGATGTCACCATCCATGGTAATTACCCGGTTGATGGAGCTGTTCCCGGCTGTAGAAGAAAAGCAGGTGTTCAACGAACCCCGGGGGTCCGAACAAATGGAATATATTTGCCACCGCGGGGGGGTCCTAAGGACCCTTTTGAGGAAAATCCGGGCGGGCCGAGGGGTTCGCTCCTTAGAAACGCCCTGGATCGAAACAATGAAATGGTTTTATTGGCAGGATGGATGGGACCAATGTAAAAAGATACTTTCCAGCATTTATTATAAAAATATAGAGACTCCCCTTGACAGTAATCTGGTGCAGGGGCTGTATGGTAGTTATCTCAAGGCCAGCGTTTCAAGTCTTGAAAGGTTTGCATCTTGTCCTTTCGCCTACTTTCTTGAAAGGGCCTTAAAACTTCAACCTCGTGAAGAATATTGTTTTGCACCTCGACATAGGGGGACATTTTTCCATAATGCCTTAAGGGATTTTACAGAGTTGTTATCTAGGGAGGGTTTGGATTGGGGACATCTGGATGAAGATAAGGCAGTGGATATGGTGGAGAAAATTGCAGAAAAACGATTGAAAGAAATCAGGCAAGATTTATCCGAGTGTTCCCCGGGCTTTGTATATCAAGCAAAGGAGTCAGTGGACACATTAAAAAAGGCTGTTAGGATTTTAAGCTATCATGCGCAACATGGTTCTTTTAAGCCTTACGAGGCGGAGCTATCTTTTGGTATGAAAGGGGATACATTGCCCCCCCTAAAAGTAAATATAGAAAATGACCGACAGCTGGTCCTAAGGGGCAGGATCGATAGGGTGGATGTGTTGGAACATGGGGGATGTACTTATATTAAAATAATCGATTACAAAAGCAGGATAGAACAGTTCCGGCTTCGTAATTTTTATAATGGGGTATCGATTCAGCTGTTGTCCTATATGGCCCTGTTGATCAAAGAGGGTGGGGAATTATTTGGGCCGGAGGTTCTCCCTGCCGCTGTGCTGTATTTTGCCGTTATGAACCCCATTGTAAATTTGGGGGGGCCATTGGAAAAGGAAAAAATAGAAAGCAAAGTTCGTCAGGAACTAAAAATGACCGGCCTTTTGCTAGAAGATCTGGACATCCTTAGATTCATGGATGGAGTGTCCCATAGGTATTCCGAAATAATTCCCGTTCAATTTACGAAAAGCGGTGTGAGCAAAAATTCTAATACAGTGCTTCTTGAGCAGTTTAAATATCTTTTGGATTTTGTAGAAGTAAAATTAGCCCAACTGGGTAACGAAATATACAGTGGTGAGGTATCCATATCCCCCTACCGAGATGGAAATTTTACACCTTGTGCTTACTGTGGCTACAGGTCCGTTTGTGGGTTTGATTCATTCTTGGGCAATTCCTTCCGGGTTCTTGGTAGGGAGAGTGACCGAGAAATTCTTGAAAAAATATATCAGGAGCTGTCTGTGAACAATGAAGAATAAATCTGTTTTTAGGGATGAAGATAAGGGGTTTAGGGAGAAGACTATCCCAGATCCATGGAATAAAGATCAATGGGAAGCTATAACCTGTGGAGGTGTGGATACCCTGGTATCCGCCGGTGCCGGTGCGGGAAAAACTGCGGTATTGGTGGAAAGGGTGATCCGCAGAATATTGGATGAGAGGGACCCCTTGAGGGTGGATAATCTATTAGTTGTTACTTTTACGGAGGCCGCCGCCTCGGAAATGAGGAGCCGTATTGGGAAGGCATTGAATAAAGCCCTGGCCACGGATCCCGGGAGCAGCTATATTCGTAAACAGATCATTCTGTTAAATAATGCACAAATTTCCACGATTCATTCTTTTTGTAATCGGATAGTAAGAAAATATTTTTATAAATTGGGTCTTGACCCGGGATATGAAATCCTCGACAGCGGCGATGGGGAAGTAATGCAAATGGAGATTATGGAGGAGCTCTTAGGTTCATGGTATCTGGATGACGGGAGACAGCAGGAGATGCTGAGGCTCGCTCAGCAATATGGCGGCCGGGATAACACCTACATAAAGGAAATAATTTTAAACTTATACAATATGGCAAGAAGCCAGCCTTTTCCCGATAAATGGCTTAAGGATTTAATAAACCCCTTTCAAATAGAACGGGATACTCCTATTACCCGGTTGATATGGTGGAAATATGTTCTTGAGCAAATTGAATTTGACTTGAATCATGCCAAGGCCCTGGTCCTCCAGGGTATAAAATACTGCGAAAAACCCTCCGGTCCGAAGGCCTATCTGGACACCCTACAAAAGGATCAGGATATGATTGACAATATTCTGCGGCTGGTGGAAGCTGGGGACGAAAATGGTTTGTTCGAGGTTTTCAAGAATCTGAATCATCCTTCATTGGGGAGACAGAGCAAGAGCGATGAGTTGGATGAGCATTTAAGGGTTATAGTCCAGAACTTAAGAAATGATGCCAAGGCTGTTGTCGACAACTTAAAAAAGTCTTATTTCTCCCAAACGGTGGAGGAGCATATTGCCCAGTTGATGGAATTGAGGCCCGTGGTGGGACTGCTTGTGGAGCTAACCTTGGAATTTGACCGACGATACAGCAAGGCCAAACTGGAAAAGGCTTCTTTGGATTTTAACGATTTGGAGCAATACTGTTTCCAAATATTATGTGATCATCGAGATGATTACCAACCTTATCCATCGGAGGTGGCTTTTGGCCTGCGGGAGATTTACGAGGAAATCTTGGTAGATGAATATCAGGACACAAACTCCCTTCAGGATGCAATTTTGGGGATGGTTTCAAGGTCTGAGACCGATACACCCAATTTATTCATGGTGGGGGATGTAAAGCAAAGTATCTACGGTTTTAGATTGGCGGAGCCCAGGATATTTCTTGATAAATATCACCGCTATTCCACCGAGGATGGTTTACATAGAAGGATCGACCTGCAGCAGAACTACAGAAGCAGGAAGGAAATAATCCATGGAGTTAATTTTATTTTCAAAAAAATCCTCTCCTCCGGGGTAGGGGAACTGGAATACGATACTTCCGCACAATTAAACTATGGTGGGCTATATCCCGCCAAGAACCACGAAAACTCCGTGGCTGGACCTGTGGAGCTGCACCTTGTGGAGAGATCAAACAGGCAGAGGGGTACCGATTATCTCAGAAATATGGAAATGGAAGCATTGGTGATAGGGAAAAGAATCATAGAGTTGGTGGGCAGAGGGGATAAAGAGGCACGACTAATTTATGATGTTAAAAAGAAAGAATATAGACCTCTAGCCTATAGGGATATTGCTGTTTTACTGAGGGGCACCAAGGGAAAAGCAAATGATATGGTTGACATTTTCAGACGGATGGACATTCCCGTATACGCGGATTTGGATACCGGGTACTTTGAGGCCCAGGAAGTGGAAGTTGTCCTTTCCCTTTTGAAGATTATTGATAATCCATATCAGGATATCCCCCTGGCGGCTGTTTTACGCTCCCCCATTGTAGGTCTCAATGCCCAGGATTTGGCCCACATTAGATTAACCCTTGAAAAAGGGGCATTTGTAGACGCGGTTTACGGGGCAGCAAAAAGGAATGATTACAAGTTTTCTGATAAGCTGGTCACTTTTTTAAAGCAGTTAAAGGAATTTAGGGATATTGCGGCAAGGGATCCCTTGGGTGATCTGATTCGGTATATTTACAAGGAAACGGGTTATTACGAATTTGTGGGGGGCCTGCCCCTTGGCGATCAAAGGCAGGCTAATCTGGACCATTTACAAAAAAGAGCCCTGGGCTTTGACAGAAAGCAGGGCTTAACAGGATTTCTTCAATATATGAACCGTTTAAGAGAAAATGAAAAGGATATAGGCGTACCAAAGGATTTAGGGGAAAATGATAACGTGGTGCGGATAATGAGTGTTCATAAGAGCAAGGGCTTGGAGTTCCCTGTAGTTATTGCAGCGGATTTGGGTGCCCCCTTGATGGTCAGTGGTGGAAGGAAAGATATTCTCTGCCACAGATATTTAGGGATCGGGCCAATGACAGTGGATCTGGACCTAGGGTACAAATATCCTTCCCTGGCTCATCAGGTTGTGAAAGAAGGTAATATAAAAGAAGAATTGGCAGAAGAGATTAGAATCCTGTATGTGGCCATGACTCGTGCAAAGGAGAAGCTCATTTTGACGGCTTCAATGGAAGGTCTAAAGAGGTGCTGTGAAAAATGGAGTACCCCAGCACTTACTGTTAGAGGGCGTTTGCCTGACTACTATATAGCTTCCTCCAACAGCATGGCGGACTGGGTGTGTGCCGCCCTTGCAAAGCACCGTGACGGCTCTGTTATCAGAGATTTATCCCTGGCGAAGAACAAAAACGCAGCTGAAGTTGGGGATTCCTCCCTTTGGGATATCAATTTATGGAATATTGATGAAGGGAAGGAGCTACCGACGGAACAAATGAGGGAAGAAGATTCCAAATACGACCTTTCTTTGGAAACTTTTACAGAGGAGATTGCCTCTCTAAAAGGGGATCCTTCCATTGCCGGGGAAGTGGACAGAAGACTCAACTGGAATTACCCTTACAAAAAGATTTCCGCTAAATCCTCCAAGGCCAACATTGCTGATCTCAAGCGCCGTCATAATCTTTGGGAAGATGAAGGAATTGCGGGGGATATTTTCATCCCAAGCCTCAAGAAAAAACCGAAATTTATGATGGATGAAGAGGGTATACCCCCGGTAAAAAGGGGCCAGGCGATTCATACGGTGTTTCAACATTTGGATTTATCCAAGGATTTAAGCGCTGAGGGTATTGCAGGGCAAATGGATGGGATGGTGGCAAGAGGGCTGCTGGCATCCGATGAGGCTGCAGGGATAGACCCTAAGTCCATATCCCACTTTTTTCAACACCCTTTAGGAAAGGAGCTGCTTGAATCGGGGTTGGATAATATTCACAGGGAGGTGCCCTTTACATTGGGGCTTCCGGCGGATAGGGTTTATCCTGACCTTCCACGGGGAGATGCCGCGGATGAAAAGGTCGTTGTACAGGGCATTATAGACTGTTTTGTTGAGAAGCCAGGGGGAATCCTGGTCATAGATTTTAAATCAGACAGGATAAGAAATGAGGGGCAGCTGGATGAAAGGGTGAAATACTACCTTGGGCAGTTAAGGTTTTATACCCTAGCGCTGGAAAGAATTCTACAAAAGCCGGTAATTGGGGTTTATCTATATTTTGTCTTTCTTGGGGAGGCTGTAAAGCTGGATATATAGGCCTTGCTGCTCCTATTCGACATGGCTATTTTTTACATTTATCTGCTTTTATGATAAATATTTTAAAAAAATGGGTATTGCTGACAGGCTTCGACATGATTTGCCGCAGTATACAGGTATTATATAGACAAACAATTTTTCGTCTTGGAGGAATATCGAAATGGGGCGAAATATAGTTCCTATTATTTTGTCTGTCTTTGCTGTCCCTGCGGTGTTAAGTAATTTAGGCAGCCCACCCTGCGCGTTCTTTATTATCGGCGTTGCTGCTGCCTTCTTGGTGCTAAGTTTCTGGGGAAGGTTTCCAGGTCTAAAACCTGATCTCAAAATCATGAGAGGTTTGTTTGATTCATTTCCCCATGCCCTGGTGGTATATGATGGCAAGGGAAAAATAAAATACTCTAATAATAATTTTGCACTGCTCATGGGGTGTCCAAAAAAGGATATATTGGATTGCAACATTTCCGGCCTCATGAAAATTGCTGTGGTTGGGGAAATCGACGATGATGAAAAGAGCTGCTTTTTTTCGTGTAATGCTAATGAAGGTGTATTTGAAATTAAAAAAGGGAAAAATGGCGGTACGGGATTCGTTGGTTGCCAAGTGTATCGATTGGATCAGTGCGGCGGAAATATGAAGGTTTTGATTATGAGGGCATTGGATGCCAGACAGAAGACCCATAAAGGGAAAATCGATTATTTTTCAGAATTTTATAAAAATATTATTGAAAATATGGATTATGCCTGCATTGCAGTGGATAAAGAAGGCAAAATCCATATTTTTAACCAGGAGGCAGAAAGACAACTCCAGATGACTCATATGCTGGGTAAAAGAACTGAATTGGCGCTGCCCCCTAATATAAACATTTTACTAAAGAGGGCGCTGTTACAAAGGGAATACTCGGATGATACAATATATTTTAAGATTAACAATCAGGAGTTTTCTGCCTTTGCAAAATCCATTGTGGATGGTGAAGACGACATTGTCGGTGCATCATTATTTTTTAGAAATATTTCCAAGGAAAAAGAAAAAAATAAAATTCTTCGGGACAAAGATATGCAAGCCATGCTTGCACAGCTTGCCGTGGGCATAGCCCACGAATTCCGTCAGCCCCTGACCTCGATCAAGGGCTTTGCACAGCTAATAAAGAGGGAATCCCAAGGTAATAAAAAAATCCTTGGATATTCCGGAATTATTATTGATGAGATGAATCGAATGGATGCAATAGTGGGTGAATTTCTTGATTTTGCGAGACCGGACAAGCTGGAAAGTAAAAAGATTTCATTAAATAAATTGATAAATGATATGGTTTACGACATTGAAGATATATGTGGAGAAAAGGATATCCAAGTATATTTTAATTCCAATCTGAGTCTCCCTATCATAGAAGTTGATGAAATAAAGATAAGGAAGGTAATATTGAATATTGTACATAATTCAATAGAGGCAATGGAGCGGGGTGGGGGAAAGTTGACAATTGGTACAGGGCTTGACGGGGGATATGTGGCTCTTTCCATTAAGGACACAGGTAGGGGCATCCCAAGGGAGAAAAAGGATGAAATACTGCTTCCCTTCTATACGACCAGCCCCAACCGCCCGGGCTTGGGTTTGAGTTTCTGTAAAAGTATCATAGAGCAGCATGGGGGCCAGCTGGTCATTTATTCCCGGGAAGGGGAAGGTACAGAGGTGAAAATAAAACTTGCCCATAATTTGCCCTGGGTACAAAACCATTTGTTCCCCAGAGATTTAGAAGAAAAGGAAAGAAGACAGTATGTCTAGACCATAATGATTTCAAAATGGCTCGTCCCGATTATCGGGGCGGCCTTTTTATTTTCCTCGGTGGATGGTTGTTTATGGGGGGTGAACAGAAAAATTTTAGGTCCGAGTCCATCGCTCATTGCTGATCAGCCTAATAATTTGCCCATCTACCGGAAAATCCTTTATTTTATTTTTGGTGTGAAATACACTGTTAGCACACAAAAAAAAGATCCAGCCAGTAATCGGTTGGGGGCAAAAATTTACTAGGAGGTAATACAATGTCAGTGGGCAAGGAACAGCAAGCAGAAAAATCCATAGAAGCGTTGTTGGAAGAGCAAAGGCTGTTTGAACCTTTTGAGGAATTTCGAAGAAACGCTAATGTAAGTGACGAGAGTATTTATGAGGAAGCATCCGAGGACAGGGAAGGATTTTGGGCCAAACAGGCGGAGAGGTTGGATTGGTTTGAAAAATGGGATAAGGTCCTTGACTGGAGCAACCCGCCCTTTGCCAAATGGTTTGTCGGCGGTAAATTGAATGTGTCTTATAATTGTGTAGACCGTCATGTCAAAACCTGGCGTAGAAATAAAGCGGCTATAATTTGGGAGGGCGAACCAGGTGATGAAAGAGTATTGACTTACAAGGATCTGCATAGGGAAGTCAATAAGTTTGCCAATGTTCTCAAAGGTCTAGGAATCAAGAAAGGTGATCGGGTAACAGTATATATGCCTATGATCCCGGAGCTGGTGATTGCCCTTCTAGCTTGTACCAGAATAGGCGCACCTCACAGCGTCGTCTTCGGTGGTTATAGCGCGGATTCAATTCGCCAGAGGGTTGAGGATGCCGAGAGTAATCTTGTCATTACAGCGGATGGCGGGTATCGAAGGGGAAATCTATTACCTCTAAAAAATAATGTGGATAAAGCCTTGGAAGGAAACACCTTGGTGGAAAAGGTAATAGTCTACCAAAGAGGGGAAAATCCAGAAAAAGTCCATATGGAGCCTGGAAGGGATCTGTGGTGGCATGAATTGATGGAGGATGCAGAAGTCTACTGCGAGCCTGAGCCGATGGATTCTGAGGATATGTTGTTCCTGCTTTATACCAGCGGTACAACGGGTAAGCCCAAGGGTGTTGTCCATACCACCGGTGGTTACTTGACAAGTGTTACGAGTACTGCTCATATGATCTTTGACTTGAAGGAAGAGGATGTATATTGGTGCACTGCTGACATCGGCTGGATCACTGGACACTCATATATGGTATATGGACCCCTGTCCAATGGAGCCTCAGTGGTTATGTATGAGGGTGGGCCTGATTATCCAGAAAAGGATCGCTTCTGGGAAATAATCGAAAAATATGGGGTAACTATATTTTACACCGCACCCACGGCAATTAGGGCTTTCATGAGATGGGGTACGGAATGGACGGAGAAGCATGATTTGTCAAGTCTTAGACTTCTAGGAACCGTGGGTGAGCCCATCAACCCAGAGGCGTGGATGTGGTACCACAAATATATAGGTAACGAAAGGTGTCCAATAGTAGACACATGGTGGCAAACAGAAACGGGGTCCATACTTATCTCCCCGCTGCCAGGTGTTGTCTCCACAAAACCAGGATCTATCACCAGGGCCTTTCCAGGTATAGAAGCGGATGTGTTGGATGAACATGGTAATTCTGTTGAACCCGGTCAAGGTGGCTTCCTGGTCATTAAGTCCCCATGGCCATCCATGTTGAGGACAGTTTATAATGATGATCAGAGGTTTATCGATACTTACTGGAGCAACTATGAGAATACCTACTTCACAGAGGATACCGCTAGAAAAGATGAGGATGGCTATATCTGGATCCTTGGTCGTACCGATGATGTTATCAACGTTTCCGGACATCGTATTGGAACCATGGAAGTGGAAAGTGCTTTTGTGGATCATCCTAAAGTTGCAGAAGCAGCCGTGATTGGCAGAAGCCACGATATTAAGGGGCAATGTATTGTTGCATTTATCACAGTAAAGGAAGGCGTTGAAGCAACGCCAGAGCTAAATGACGAATTAAGGCAGCATGTGGCTACGAAAATTGGTCCTATTGCAAGACCGGAAAAAGTATATTTCTCATCTGATCTGCCTAAGACTCGAAGTGGAAAGATAATGCGTCGTCTCCTAGGGGATATTGCTGAGGGTAGAGTAGTGGGAGACACCACGACCCTAGCCGATCCCAGTGTTATTGAACAACTGGTAAAACAACAACAAAGCGGCTAGGAGTGATGTACCGTGGGTATTTCTTACCAAAAGCTGCCTAATAGGTGGTTAATAGTTGCCGCTGGTATAGTGATCCAGCTCTGCCTGGGTACGCTGTATGCGTATAGTGTTTTCAGAAACCCCCTAATGGATAAATTTGGATGGTCAGTGACACAAGTATCTATGGCATTTACAGTCTGCCTGGTTTTCTTCACTATAACCATAGTTGCTGCTGGGCTCTGGCAGGATAGGGTGGGCCCCAGGAAAGTTGCTACCGTGGGGGGGGTACTGTTGGGGCTTGGTTGTCTTCTAGCCAGCAGAACAAATTCCCTATGGATGTTATATCTATCCTATGGTGTTTTAGCGGGGTCGGGGGTAGGCTTTGCCTACGTGACCCCCATCGCCACCATTGTTAAATGGTTTCCTGATAAAAGAGGTTTGATGACAGGGCTGGCGGTATTTGGTTTCGGTGCGGGATCCCTGGTTTTCGCCCCATTAGCTACAAAGTTGATTGTGGCTTACGGTGTTTTGAATGCCTTTGCTATCCTGGGAATAATATTCTTAGTTGCCGTGGTAGGTTCAGCACAGATACTGAAAAATCCGCCAACAGACTGGGCGCCGGCGGGGTTTGCGGCCGGGGGTGCGGGGGATTCCACGGGCAGTGGGCTTCGCCGGGACTACGCCCCGGGGGAAATGTTCAAGACAGCGCGTTTTTGGATATTATGGTCCATGTATTTTCTCGGTGCTGCAGCAGGTCTGATGCTTATATCTCAAGCTGCACCCATGGGTGAAGAATTGGCAATGCTTGGGAAGGAAGCTGCGGCGGCCGCTGTGGGAATAATGGCCATCTTCAATGGGTTTGGGAGAATTCTTTGGGGTGCCATATCTGATAAAATTGGCAGGAATATATCTCTAATGCTGATGTTTTCAGTATATATAGTAGATCTGTTCATAGTACTCCCCAATTCCTCCGGTTATCTAAGCTATGTCATAGGAATCTCAATAGCAGCACTGTCCTTTGGTGGTTTCCTGGCTCTAATGCCAGCAATAACCGCAGACTATTTCGGCACAAAAAATCTTGGGATTAACTATGGGCTTCTCTTCACTGCATATGGAATTGCATCAATTTTTGGACCCGTGCTCATTGCGCAAGTAAAACAAATTACAGGGGGCTATACTGGGGCATTGTACACACTTGCTATTTTGTCCCTTGTGGGAATAGGTCTTACTTATGCAAACAGAGTTGCCCAGGTGAGGCTTGCGAGACTGGAAAAAGGCACACTGGGAATGAACCCGCAATAATTTTATGTGGGTTGCGGGAAAACTAAGAGGGGACCCCTTCAGGGGTTCCCTTTTGTGCCTGGGGTCTCTTGTTGTAATGAAAATATTATGGTAGATTATAATTAAGTGTTCCGCTCTGGAGGGAGGGGTTAAAATGTCAGAAAGAGTTCCGGAAAAAATTGTTGAAGAACTTAAAAAGGCGGCTAGAAGTAGGGATGTAAGGGCCTTTGACAAGGCTGTTAATAAGCACAAGAGAGACCTACCTGATGATTTGTTAGAGGCAACAGAGGATCGTGAGGTTTTGGAAGAAACCATGAAGCTGTTTAATGAAAACAAAGCCACGGTATGTAGGGAAGGTGTGAGGCTAAACGTAGATAACTGCGGATACGATAGAAAAAGGTATCATTAAGCTCAATGAGGCCCGGATGTCAATCCGGGCTTTACAATATTCCGGTAATAAATACCTACATATATAATGCCGGGAAGTTACAAACTTAAAATATGATACCTAGAATGATAATTTATGGTGCCTTGGGATGGATTACAGAAATAATATGGACGGGAACAGGCTCCTTGATCAGCGGGGACCCACGATTATCCGGTTGGACCTATTTATGGATGCTTCCTATATACGGATTGGCTGTTTTTTTAGAGCCTATTCATGATTATATCAGAGATATTCACTGGTCAATCAGGGGTACCTTGTATATGGTACTGATTTTTACTGTAGAATACGCCGCTGGTGGGTTGCTTAGAGAGTTTATTGGTGTTTGTCCCTGGAATTATAATACACCCCTGGCAATAAATGGCCTAGTGAGGCTGGATTATGCGCCGGCTTGGTTTGCGGCTGGCTTGATTTTTGAAAGGATACATAATTTTTTGGACCAAAGGGTGTTCGTGTGATAAGATAAGAACAATCTTGGAAATACACCCTCAAATCTGAATAAAATGTATCAAACTTTGCAAAAATATGAATGAATAGAATATGTTAGGGTACAAAAGTGGCGGTGCATCTTGCGAACCATGTGGCCACTTTATCCTACAGAGGAAATGAGTGTCTCTGCCGACACTCATTTCTTTTTTAGGAAATTCAAATGAAAGAAAAAAGGAAAAATAATAGGTGATGTAGAATTAAAAGTCTATGTAAAAGTATTTTAGACAGATAATACTTTCAAATTTTAAACCGTGAAATGCAATTACCTCACACGGGGGGTGGTGTTTAAACATTGTTGGTTGTTTAGGGTCAAAAGAAGGAGGAGGTATATAATGAGAAACTACATAAGACTGTCATTAGCAATTTTGTTGGTTCTTGCGCTGGCCTTTGGCGCTGTTGCTTGCGGCGGTGGTGATGCGGAGCAAACGGAAGCTGAGGGAGATGCATCAGAAAAGATATTGGTTGGTACGGACACATCCTTTGTTCCCTTTGGATTTGAAGAGGATGGGGAATATAAAGGTTTCGATATTGACATGCTTGAGGAATTTGCCAAAGAATTGGGATTTGAGTATGAGCTGATGCCCATGGATTTCAAAGGCTTAGTGCCGGCTCTGCAAACAGGTAATGTGGATATTGTTTTAGCAGGCATGACTATCACGGAGGACAGAGAGGAAGTAGTTGATTTTGCAACACCTTATTATGATTCCGGTTTGATAATTATGGTGAATTCCGAAGAGGACGGTATTGAAGGTATTGAAGATTTAGACGGAAAAATTGTTGCAACTAAACTTGGAACAACCAGCGTAACTTTTTGTGAATCTATTGAAGGCTTGAAAGAGCTTAAGCAATTTGACAATATAGACGGTGCTTATTTCGAGCTGCAAAAAGGTGGGGCCGATGCTGTAATCTTTGATGCCCCTGCAATCCTCTATTACATCAAAACTGAAGGTGGGGACAAGGTTAAAACAGTGGGCCCAATCTATGAAGGACAGCAATATGGTATTGCTTTCCCTAAGGGCAGCGAATTTAGGGAAGAAATCGATGAAGTGTTAGTTGCGATGATGGAGGATGGAAGATATGACGAAATTTATGAAAAATGGTTTGGTCAGAGACCTGACACGGAATAAGGCTTAAGAAAAATAAATAATATGGGGAGAGCGTAACAACTATGTTACGCTTTTTTCCTTGTTTATTTAACATAAAGCCGTATTGAAAGGATTGATGTAAATGCTGTATGTTTTTGGAGCCGCCAAATTTACGCCAAAATTTGATGTAATACCCCCTGCCATACCTGTTCTTTTAAAAGGTGCCTGGTTCACAATACTAGTTACATTATTTGGTGTGGGCATTGGGTTTTTAATTGGCATTGTGATGGGATTAGCTAGGACCAGTAAAAATGTTTTTGTATATACTGTTTCAACTTGGTATATTGAGTTTATACGCGGTACCCCGCTGCTGGTCCAACTGTTTTTTATATTTTTCGGTGTGGGAATGTTTTTTAATATCACGGGTCTACAGGCGGCTATTCTGGGTATAAGCCTTAACTCCGGTGCTTATATTGCAGAGATTGTCAGGGGAGGAATCCAATCCATTGAGAGGGGGCAGATGGAGGCCGGCCGTTCCTTAGGTATGACATATTTAGCGACGATGAGACATATCATTTGGCCCCAGGCCTTTAGAAGGATAATTCCCCCGCTGGGGAATCAATTTATTATTAGCCTGAAGGATACATCTCTTTTGTCAGTTATTGCTGTCCCTGAACTTACTAGGCGTGGGCAAATAATTATTGCTACAAACTTTAGGGCCTTTGAAATATGGGCGGCCGTAGCGGTTGTCTATCTCATAATGACCTTGAGTATTTCTGTGGGGCTCCAAAAACTAGAGAAAAAGTTGAATATACCGGGATAATCCAGTTGGGGGGTACTATAAATGTATATGGCGGCCGCTATACAAATGATTTCAGAACCGGGACTTAAAGAGGCTAACATAAATAGGGGGATGGATCTGCTTGATGAGGCAGTTACAAAGGGTGCGGACTTAATAGTATTCCCGGAGCTGTGGACAACAGGGTATTATCTATCTAAAGAGGAGTTCAAGGGTTTGGCGGAACGGAGAGATGGTAGAACTACCACTCTCATGCAGGAAAAAGCCAGGAGCGCTAAAAAAGTCATTATATCCACCTTTCCAGAATTAGATCCAAGGGATAATGAAGTGTTTATAACCTCATGCATAATTGATACAGATGGTACCATCAAAGGATTTCACAGAAAAAGCCTTCTATGGGGTAGGGAAAGGGACATATTTAAACATGGTAAAATAAATTTTCCCGTCTACGATACATCTTTGGGCAGAATAGCCGTTCTCATTTGCTATGAACTGGAATTTCCTGAGCCTTCACGTTTATTAGCCAAACGGGGAGTGGATTTAATAGCTGCCCCTTCAGTTTGGAGTATGGAAGCCGCAGAAAGATGGGAGATACAGCTGCGCGCCAGGGCTTTGGATAATTTACTATATGTTTTAGGGGTAAATAATGTCGACAACAATGCTTGTGGTAAAAGCAAGCTGGTCAACCCTTGGGGCACCGTTGTATCCGAGGCTTCAGGGGAAAAAGAAACGGTGCTTTTAGGCAAAGTTGAAAAGGACAAAATCGGTCTTGCCAGGTCGAAAATACCATATTATGAGGATTTCAATAATCGGCTTCAGTTTCTTTACTCAAATAATAATTTT
>JAAYRB010000175.1 GCA_012519005.1 Clostridia bacterium | reverse complement strand
AATAGTCACCACCAGAAATGAAAGAAATTATGAAATTAAACGCTGGTACTATATTGATATGCTTAAAGCCATGGACGAAAATTATGATCTCGAGGAAGCCATTATATCCCTTGATGAAAAAAAACAGATTACCGAGGATTTTGGGAGACATATTGTACTTGATTTGTCTAAGAAGGAATTTGAATATAAGAACCTAATGTATCCAGTTTGTATGATAGATGATTACAGCACATGGAGAAGGCGCTTTAATGAATACTGGCGGCACTGTAGTGAAAAGTCAATGTTTTGGGATGAATTTGAAAGCAGGGTTATTAATAGTTTCAATAAATATATGCTTCCTGTTATTATTATGAAAAAAGAAAATCCCAAAGAAGCGGTCTGCCAAGTTTTTGAAAAAGTGAATACAGGGGGAGTGCCTCTGGATATTTTTGAGTTATTAACGGCAACCTTTGCGGCCGATGACTTTGAGTTAAAGAAAGATTGGCAAAAAATCAAAAAAGAATTCAAGAATTATAAACAACTGGCCCGGGTCAGTAACACGGATATCATACAGGCCATAACACTATTTGCAACATATAACAACAAGATAGAGGCAAAAAAACAAGGTGATTCTGCTGAGGAACTGCCGGCTGTCCGTTGTAAACGAAAAGATATGCTTAGTTTATCACTGGATGATTATCAAAAATATAGGGGGCCTGTTGTGCGGGGTTTTATCAAGGCGGCCAAAATACTTTTTGAAAACCATATTTTCACCGCTAGGGATCTACCGTACAATACTCAGCTGATCCCTTTTGTAGCTATTTTGGCTGCGTTGGGTGACAAAATTGAAAATGCAGGAAACAAGAGGAAGCTGATGCAATGGTATTGGTGCGGTGTCTTTGGTGAGCTTTATGGATCTGCCAATGAAACCCGCTATGCCCTGGATTTACCTCAAGTGGTTGATTGGATTGAAAATGATGGCCCGGAACCTCAGACTGTTTATGATGCCAACTTTTCGCCATCAAGGCTCCACACTTTAAGGACAAGAAATAGTGCGGCGTATAAGGGTATTTATGCTTTGCTAATGAATGATAAAACAAAGGATTGGCTCTCAGCTACAAAGATTGATATCAGCACGTATTTTGCTGAATCTATTGATATCCACCATATCTTTCCTGTTGCTTGGTGCACAAAACATAACATTAAAAAAGATGATTATAACTGTATAATAAACAAACGCCCCTTTCTAGCCGCACGAACCGGATTGTAGGTGGCCAGGCCCCGAGTAAGTATTTAGATAGGTTGCAGAAACACGCGGGGGTAAGTGATGAGGAATTTCACGAAATTTTAAAATCCCATATCCTAACACCAAGGTTTTTATATACCGATAATTTTATGGGCTTTTTCAATGACCGGAAGGAAAAACTTCTGCAGAGAATTGAGAATGCTATGAATAAATCTATACCTAGGGGTGTGGTGTTAGCCGAGGATGGGATTTATATCGAGGAGGAAACTGAAGAGTAAATGCCTACCGGGGTAAAAAATGCGTTTATGCCTCGAAAATTAACCTCTCAAACTAGACTAAAGCGGAACCACAGCCTTCCTCGTAAGTAAGGAAGAAATCAGGGGTTTATCTAAGGGTCAGGTTTAACGGCTTTACAACCGGGAAAAATCGAAAAAGATTAGAAACACAATGGGACGTTTTTTTTGTGTGGACAACTAACCTATTGACTGTTTGAATCGTCACCTGTGAACCACAACCTGCCCCGTAAAGCAAAGTATTTAAGCGCTCTCCTGCGGGGTGGGTTTTTTGTTATATGGAAGATCAAGGTGGGGCAAGGGGTTGAGTAATAGCAGTAATAGTGTGTTACTTTTAAGGGGCGAGAAAAACGGGGATGCGGATTTGGATTAATTATAAACTTAGCAGGACGTTGCTATTTGGGTTTGGAGATATAGACAGAACCCGGGTAGCATGTGGCGACATGGTGAGGACTAGCAGCAAGGCAGTATGGACTCGGCGTTTCGCCTGGGTGGGACTTGTAATGGTTGTTGCCGGTTTTTTAATACAGATATTTTTCATTGATTAAACATTGCTTCAGGGCAAGCATAGGGGGCGGCTCCCCCTATGCCATGATTTGCAATTGGAACCCTGAGAAGGGGACTTATATATGCCTCTTAGCGCTGATTTGGCACTCAGTGACAGGGGTGTTTTTTTATTTTCAAAGATGCTGTAGTAAAAAAGGGCTCAAATCAGTAGATGGATTTGTGTCTGTTGTTGGATAACACCAGTGGTATAATCTTGTATATAGTCAGTGTTAATTTGCAACCAGGGAAAGGAGGAATCCAGTGTATATGGGAACACATTAGGACGGTCTATCTCTAATATCAGGCTTGCTTTTAGACCGGGTGGTGTGCGATTTGACAGCCTAAGGTCAAGAGACTGAGCGGAAGTTGGGTATTGACGGGTTAACAGACAAAATACCTGTGATAAAGAAATTAATGTTTGAAGATGTGGCTGATGTCAAGCCCATGCTAAGGACTAGTTTAGCCAAATGTGGTATCAAGTTTTACATTGTTAAAAACTTTAGGGGGACCCCTATCCAAGGTGTCATAAAAAAGAATGATGGTGGCACCCTAAACCTTCTAATGACTACCGGACAGGAATTTGCTGATATATTTTGGTCAACATTTTCCATGAAATTGGTCACATCATCAAACTGAAAAGGTCAAATATACACTTCAGGAAAACTGAGCAATTATTGGAGGAGGTTTTATTGTGAGTGAGGCTGTATTAGATGCCATATTGAATCGTGCCACTGTTAGATCTTATTTGGACAAGGATGTTTCCGATGAAATTATAGAAAAACTAGCTAAGGCCGCCCAGCAGGCCCCTTTCACTGGGCAAATGTATGCCTTCATCTACACTAAGGATCAGGAGAAAAGGGATATACTCTCTGAGGAATTTGGGCATTTCATAGCCGAGGCACCGGTTTTTATCCTATTTTGCATGGATTTTAGAAAACTTGAAAAATTCATCGCCTACAAGGGCAGGGAGAACGCTTCCAGCGATATTCAGATGCTGTTCCTCGGGATTCAAGATGTGGCCTATGCCGCCGCAAATTGGGTCACAGCCGCCGAGGCCCTGGGGCTTGGTACCTGTTATTTTGGTAGGGTACCTTTGTTTGCATCCCAGATGAGCGAGATGTTTAACCTTCCTGACCGTGTCTATCCCGTGGTAGGCATGGCTATGGGTTACCCGGCCGTGAAGCCCAATCCCAGACCCAGGATTCCCACATCCTGTGTGTTGTTTAAGGATGAGTATAAAGATCTAAGCGAAGAAGAAGTGGCGGAAGCTATGACCCATATGGATGCTGGGCTGATCCGTGAAGGGTATTATAAGAAGCTGTCGGCGAAGATTCCCCGCCCCGAAAATGGGGAAGATACCGTGGGCTATGACAGCTACGGTTGGAGCGAGCATATATCTAGGAAATATGCCAGGCAGGCCGAATCTGAAAGGCTAAAGGAGATGCTTGTTTCCAAAGGGATAACCCTCTAGCCTGCACAAGGGAACAGGGAACATAAAGATATAGGGGCATATTCACTTTGTCATAATTACACCCTTAGCTGGATATGAAGATGGGCCGTGATCCGCTCCATGGGGGAGCAGGCAATCCAGTGCTTCTCCACGGGGTATTTTCTGATTATGATAATCTTTTTGGCTTGCAGTTTTTGCATGAGATAGTAGGATATTAATGATGAGACAGCCCTTGACATCGTTCGTTTCAGCGAGTAATATTGAGCGGCGTGGGCGGTAAAAATTGGGCAAATATATGTCAGTTGCTGATGCAGCCCAACGCTTTGGAATTTCCAAACGGCGGGTACAAATACTGTGTGACCAAGGAAGAGTAGAAGGTGCATACAAATTGAGCGGCGTGTGGCTCATCCCTTCGGATGCAAAAAAACCAACAGATGGCAGGCTCAGAGCAAGAAATACTGCTGAGCAGCTGGGCTTGTTCGATTCGTTTTACGGCAGCAAGGACGGCGCTGTCATAGGCCTTT
>JAAYRB010000174.1 GCA_012519005.1 Clostridia bacterium | reverse complement strand
TTGCACAGGAAGTAAAAGAAAAAAAAGTAAAGTTGGAAAAAAAGCTGGCAGATCTGGAAAAAGAAAAGGCCGATATATTGATTAGGGCTAATAGGGAAGCAAGGGATGTACTACGTCAGGCCAGAAATCATGCAAAAAAATTACTTGAGGATCTAAAAGCCAGTGGGGAAAGTAAATCTGCAAAAACACTGATCAGGGCCAAGGAAGCTGTTCGAGAGGAATTGCGAAATGCGGAAAAGGATTTGATCCGGGAGGCACAAAAACTAAGGTACTCTCCTCCCGAAGGAATAAAGCCCGATACCCTCAAGCCCGGAGATGAAGTATTAGTATCGAAATATAACCAGGAAGGCATTGTGATCAGTGAGCCAAATGAACAGGGGGAGGTTTTGCTGCAGGTGGGTGCTTTTAAATTAAATGTAAGCACCTCGGATTTAACTGTTAGGACAGGCACAAAAGATGAAACTGAAAAGGATGCACAGGAGCCTAAGAAATACTCCGGCTCAATTACTTCGAAAAGCGGTACTATTTCCCCGGAGATAGATCTTAGGGGATTGACCATTGAGGAAGCAACCTTAAAGGCAGATAAATATTTGGATGATGCTTTTTTAGCTGGCCTAGGAGAAGTTCTTCTGATACATGGGAAGGGTACGGGCTCCCTTAGAAGGGGGCTGGGGGAATTTCTTAAAACCCATGCCCAGGTAAAAAGCTATAGGGTAGGTAGGATGGGGGAGGGGGGGCTTGGGGTTACATTTGTATCCCTTGGCGGTTAAGGGTCCGTGGGATGTGCATGTCCCTCCAAAATTCCTGAGGATAAAGAAACACTCCTAGAATAGGAGTGTTTTTTTGAATAATTATTTGTAATTTAACGGCGCCCCCTATCATGTTGGTTGGGGCTTTATTAGCTTCCTTTAAACTGTGGTTCCTGCTGTTGAATGTAGTCCACCCGTTGTTTGAAGCTGTTGGTAATACTCTCAAGCTGCTGTGCGTATTGATTGAATGCTGCCTTTGCCTGTTTATCCTGAGTTTGAAGGGCAAAGGTTTGCATGTCTGATTTAGTGCTTTCCAAGTTTGCAAGTGCTTGCTGCATCTGCGTACCTACGGTCATACAAAACCCTCCGATTACTATTTGTTTTTATTCATCCATAGTATTTGAGTATTTGCTTTAAATATAATTTGAATATTTAACCAAAATAGCCAGCAGGTTTCTGAACTGCTCATGAATATATGCTATTGTACAGGGATACTAATATTATTTGAGGAAGAACCCTTCCTCGTTTTTGCATCCAGCGCAGTGACGCGGTAATGGTATGTTATTCCATTTTGCACGGTTTTGTCTGTCCAGGTAGTTTTTGCAGTCACAGCTATATTATTTTTTGTGGAATTTTCGTTGGTCCACCTCTCAATGGAAAAAACAACTTCCCCGGAGTATGCTGGCATTTGCCAGTTGAGATTTACCTGGGGACCACCGCCACCTTGCTGAGATTCACCGGATAGACTTGGTGGTGGGGGTGTGTTTTCGCTTCCACTGCTGTTGGAGACCGACAGTCTATGTTCCGGGAGGTTGCAATATTCCTTTGGTGCATTCTCTGTACTAAAGCTCTCTTCAATTACGTAATGAGGTGGGCACCCCCCACTTTGGTGACCTTCTGCAATATTAGCGAGATAAATTTCCCCCCCATGTGCGGGGTCCATACAAATTCGTAGTGTTACTATATTTCCCCCCGCATGGAGGCTGCATGTTTCCCTAGGTAATTCCAAATGGGCATCTTCCGGAACCGCCGAACCCCCATAGGGTATGGGCCTTTTAAGAAAAACTTTAGATATAATTTCTGGACATGTATCTGCCGGCAGCCTGCTGCTTTCCGAACATACTTCCTTTTGCACCCAAACATCAGAGATCTCTTTAGGGATTGTTCCCGCTGCA
>JAAYRB010000173.1 GCA_012519005.1 Clostridia bacterium | reverse complement strand
ATACCCACCTGAAATGGAAGAGCCCGACGAGCCTAAGGATATTGCTATTTCCGCAAAAGCTGCTTCTAAATCAGTGAATCAGGAAGCAGAGACCCTGAAGATGTCCGAAACTCATACAGTATATCTTACACCCGTGGTGGTGGACGGACATTATAACCATGTACGGCCGCTCTGGGTAGGTGATTACAAGATATACTATCTATCCGAGAAGGGTGGTCCCGGCGGGGATGCCTTTGTCCCATGGGAAACTACCAGGGATGGCCTGTCCCGTAGGATGATGGGTTCCGGCAGTTACAGTATATCAACCAATCACGGAGGCGGTGCCTGGTCACCCAAGGGTAGGAAAATCGCCTTTGTAACCGACAAAAATGGTTATTGGGAAATTTGGAGCAGTGATGCCGGGGGCAATGATATCAATCCCTCTGTTCCCAATCACGGGGGAGCTGTCCCCAATCCGGGGGATCTCTGGGCGTATAATCCAGTTTGGTCACCTTCAGGGGAGTTGGCTTTTCTCACCAATAGATTCGGCAGCACTGATATTATGACTGTCAGTGGAAATGGAAATCAAAGGCTTATTACTAGAAATTCTTCAGCAAAAAACAATTTGGTGTGGTCCCCCAATGGCAATTTAATTGCCTTCCAAGGCTCAGGACAAAAAGGGAATGCCGTCCATGTGGTTGAGAAAAATGGAAAAAACCTAAAGGCAGTGACGCCTGTTATCAAAGGCGCCAAAATGACTCCCGCCTGGGCTCCCAACAGCAAGAAATTAGCATTGAATGTGGCGGGGGAAAAAGAGGATAGAGGGCTGTGGGTGACATCTATAGATGGGGAAAAATGGACGAAGGTCTCCGACATGGGTGGGGGCAGTGTGGCCAAATGGTCACCGGATGGAGATAGAATTGCTATGACCACCGGTGATGGCATGCTCTATGTCTGCCAGCTGCCTGAGAGTGGCAAGGGGGAAGCAAATTTGATCCCCATTATCCCCAAGGATCGGGGGGGAATCGTCAAGGAAGTGGATTGGTCACCGGATGGGAAGCAGCTGCTCCTGGAATGGGAATGTGCCGATACGAAGACCAGCGGTATTTGGAGGGCAGAGCTGTCCAAGAAGGAAGAAGACAATAAGTAAAAGAAAACAGATAAGATAAATAGAAAAATAAGGTTGAAATGTGGAAGGGTGTCTATTGAACGGAGATACCCTTCTTTATTTTTGCTTTTTTGCTGGGCGGCCATGACCTCAATGGCTTGATGTGCTCAATAGTATTTTATACGGCCGGCATGTATATAGAGAGAAATACTGCATAAAAATTAAAGAGATGTAAAAAATATTAAATTTATACCAAAGAAATGCCAAATAGATATAAAAACCCCCTTGACAACAACATGGATTTCAAATAAGAATAATAGCAAGGATAGAGTTCATACCAATGACCCAATGAACCAACATACCAATAGCTAATCAACCCTACAGCCGAATGGTTTACAAGGGGGGATGCTATAGGTAAGGTGCAGATTCAGACAGGTGTTGTGAAGGGGAAGATGTGAGAGAGAATAAATAAAAAAACTGGAGGTTGAACCGTGGGAAAAACAGCTCTGATGATCATTGACATGCAGAAGGATTTCTGTTTACCGGGTGCACCTTTTGAAGTGTATGGTGCAATGGATGTTGCAGCAAATATTGAGAAGGCATTGAAGGCTTTCCGTGAGCACAAGATGCCTGTACTGCATGTGTTCCGTTACTATCGTGCAGACGGTAGCGATGTGGAATTGACCAGATACGATGGATTTGCAGAGGCCGGCGGAAGCTTGGTTCGCGGCACAGAAGGCGGAGAAATTGTAGATGAGTTGAAGCCCATCGATGGCGAGTATCTAATTGTGAAGCAGCGCTGGAGTGCATTCTTTGAGACGGAATGTGATATGCTGTGCAGACGTCTGGGAATCGACCACATCATCGTTACTGGTGTACAGACTCCCAACTGCATCAGAGGTACGGTTTGGGATGCAAACTCTCTAGATTATGAAGTAACTGTTCTCACAGATGGTACCGGTGCAAAAACCGACGAAGTACACGAGGCAAATCTATTTGATATGAGAAACATAGGTGTTATGACTATGAGTACGGAAGAGCTCATCGCAAGTTTGCCCAATGTACCGAGGGAAAATCATGTAGCGAAGATCCGTAAGGATATCGAAGAGAAAGGTATCGTACCGGAGCTGTCCGACTACTAGAATATTATCCGGTAGGATATAGGGTATAAAATGCAAATATCCGTCCAGCGGTGACCTTAACCGCTGGACAAGGATAGTTTTGGGGGATAGCAGTGCTGCCTTATGAGGCACCGCTATCCCCCTTCTGTGTTCCCACCAACCACGGGGACGGACTCTTTGGTTGGTCTAGAACGGTAGAAGCGTTGTTCCGTTTGGCTCAATTGCAAGAGCTTCGGGGTAAGGGTCTGTAAGGCTCGTTTCGGGCCGCATCAAAACTTGCTTCGCTTCGGACAGTTGATGCGGCTGATCCCACACTTCGCCAACAGACCCTAAACCCCTACGCTATGCAATTTT
>JAAYRB010000172.1 GCA_012519005.1 Clostridia bacterium | reverse complement strand
TTTTCTAAGATATACTTTTCTCCATCTGGGGGGTAATATTCATCGTTTTTTGTGGATTCATAGACAATGCGGTATGCTTTATTTATAGTGCTGTAGTTTCCTTTAAAAGTGATGGTAAAGGTATTGGCCTGGCTTTCATTAAATACCAAATCGTAGTCCGTATTCTCACTTAGAGCAACCTCGGTTTTGCCGTCACCGCCACCGGACAGATCTAGGGGATAAACGATAATGGATTCTGGGTCAATATCATGGTCGGTGAATAGGGTATCTGTGAATACAGGGTTTACTATTTTATCAAAGTTGTAGTTGATTCCTACCTGCCAGTAAAATATTTTATCTTCGTAGTTATACCAACCGTTTTTGTAGCCTTTGTCCCTTTGTTGAGTGTTGATCCCTACCTTGTCTTCATCTGCCACTTCACCATAATCTGTGCCATTGGTTGTCCAAGTAAGTTTTGCGGTGTTTTTATAATTATCAACATTGTCTTCGTTTTCTACATCATATTTTGTGGTATAGGTGATGGTGATTTTTTCATTAATATTGGGATTTTCATCATAGTAATCATTAGTGAATTCTAGCTCAAATCCGCCTTTTTCGTCTCCTTCTTCATTCTCGTCTATCAATGTGAGTGTATAATCGTTATCTTTTTCGAGTGTTTCACCACCAATTTTCACTTCAAATTCATAATCGCCATCTTCATCCTTTAGTATTTTGAGGTTTTTCTTAACGAATTCATCTTCAAGGAAAATGTCTTTCATCTCATATCCGGCACTATTGATTACAATAGTCCATTTAACGGTTTTATTTTGATAGTTGATATTGGAGTTGGATTTTTTAAGGACATTCTGATTGAAGGTGCAATTATCTCCCATTGATTTCCATTTGTCTTCTCTATCGTCTCTTGTGACCGTGTTTGTTACTGTAAATTCTTTTGTCACTAAATCAGTTGGTTTTGTGGAGTAAGTAATAGTGAATTCTTCGTTTATATTTTCCCCTAGTTTCAACTCAAAACCTGATATGTTGTGAACCACCTTTAAACCGAGGGGAAGGTCAGCCCGGTCATTAACTTTGAACGTTCCTTCTACTAATTTGTGTTTAATGTCCTCATCGCTAGATGCCCATGTATCAGTAATTACGGTGCCCGCTTCCATTTCCCTATGGTTGCCATTTACAAGTATCGTCCAATTTGCTATTTCCCCATCTGTTTGTACTGTTTTATTCAGTGGTTTACCATAATTTATCGTTGCTGTGCCTTCGGACTCACCATCTCCAAATTTCGCTGTGTTTTTAAGTGTCTGGCTTTCCTGATCAGTATCATTGGGTTTGGTTTTGTATTTAATTTCATAGGCGAATTCCCCGGTCAGGGTTAGGGAAAGGGTGTTGTTTTCTGCGTTCCATGTGGGAGTGATGGTGTTGTTATTTCCTCCATCCTTTTTGTAGACTACAGCAGTACTATCTGAAATAGTTTCACCGTCCGGGGCGATTTTCATCTGTGTGACAACTAGTGAATCTTGGTCATATTCATGGTTGTCTGATGTGAGGGTGTCAAGGAATGTCTCTCCACCACCTAAATCATTCATTTCTGTATTTACTAGTACTTGCCATTCAACATATTCACTGCTATTTCCATCGTTCTCAGGCTTGGCAGATTTTTCGATTGTCGTTCCACCTTTTGGGGTGAAATGTAGTATGATAGGATCATTTCCTGGTAATGTCAGGGTGTACTTTAATTTGTTATCATCGGACTTGAATTCAGCCTGTATTTCAAACCAACCTAGGACTTTTAATCCCATTGTGCCCCCATCTTCACCTGTATGACGGATATTGCTGTTGAAGGTAACTACAACTTTGCCATCTCCAATTTTATAATCGGCATATTTGAGTGTTGCATCATCTTCGTCGTATATTTCCCCTTCTTCATCGGTGCATGCACATAATGGGTCAGGTAGTTCGTAGGTTAGTTTAGATCCTTCACCGTGATTATGTTCTTGTTCCAATTCAAATTCAAATCTTAGTGTGATGTTTTCTCCCATTTTTGGGCGATAATTATCTATATTTTTTAGTTCTACATCGTCAACTGTTGCAATAATTTTTTGAATTACATCATCACATTCGCAGTCATCAAACCCGCCGCCCCCACTCATAGGCACCACGGTCATACCCGGTGGTTGGAAATCCGGCTTCTGCGGTACGGCATCATCATCATCATTTTCCTCATCCCCGGTTGGGACATCTTTTTCATCCTCTGGCTCGTCTAAATCTACATCTGGATCCGCATCATTTTCTGCTTCCATTCCTTCATCCATTGCATCTTCGCCTTCATCATAGGCTTCGGTGATCTCGCTTTCCCCTCCATCGGCCCAGGCAAACCCCGGCATGGCTCCAAAGGCCACCTGAAAGAGAAATGTCAAAACTACCACAAAGCAAATACTGTACTTCTTACTTAAAAAAGCTCTATTCAATTTTATCCTCTCCTTCTTCTGTCACTGCTCACATGGTTTTCAAACCCCTTTCGGCATATGTATTTTGCTCGCCACAACTATCCACCTTTAACTATATCGGATACTTGCTCCAAAGTACGGCTGAACTTTGCTGAAACAGGTATCAGATTTTGCTGGAATCTGTATTATTTTTACAATTTAACGCGAAGGAGTATCACTACTGGTCGCATTTATTAAGGTCAGTGGCGACAAATAATGAGAGGATATTGGGCTTCCCGCCTTGCAAAAAAGACAGTGGGTAGAAGGGGGTCGGGGTCAGTATATGCCCCCGACTATTCGATTCCGTCCATGTCCATAGCCGCTGCCGCCTCACCATCCAAATAGCTGAACAGCATTTGCAAGGCTTTGCCTTTATTAACATCTTGGTGTACCAGGTAGATATTGGTGTTTCCGTGGGGGGTGTCATTTTCTTTTTTGCGGGGGAAAACATTGATTTCCGAGGTCTTTTTGACGGTGAAGGATGATTCGTGGTGGTTAGAGTCAAAAAACTGATTGACAAATAAATCCCTATATTCATAGGGGGTCAGATGGAATTCTTCCTTGAACCTTCTATTGAAGGCGGTGAAATTGCTAAATCCCAGTTGGTCAGATATTTCCTCCAGGCTCTTATCACTATAAATCAGCAGCTGCAGGGTTTTACTAAGCCTGGCTTGGTTTAGATATTCTTGGAAGCCCATACCCAGTCTGTTTTTTATAAAATGTGAGAGATAGGAATAGCTGATATGTTCCCTTGCGGCGATTTCTCTCAGTGTAACTCTCTTGTGCAAGTTATCATCTATGTATCGGATTATTCTCTTTAGCCTGATCAAGTCCTCGCTTGTTCCCATGGGCATGTCCTCGGTTTTGTATAGGGGGCTGTGGGCAATCATTACCTCCAACAGTAGATACAAGATGCTGCCTATCTTGGATCTGTGGCCGATCTCCGCCGTGGTCATTTCCCATACTATTTGGGCGAGGTAATTTCTGACCTCACTTTTGATGGCCTCGTTGGGCTTTTCCAGGAATATGGCATTGCAGTCGAGGTATATATCCGGGTAGTTGGGGTAAATCCCCTTGTAAAAGTCCGGGTTGATCTGTACGGTCAATAGCAAATTAGGATCGCCAGTGGCGGATACATGATGTACCTCATTGCTGTTTACTTAGGTGATATCCCCGGCTCTCAGCAGGTACTCCTTTTCATGGAATCTATACTTCACTGTCCCGGCAAGCAGCAAGGCTATTTCCTCGTATCTATGCCAATGGGCTTTTATCTCATCAACATTGTGTATGCTGGCTTTTACAGGAAGCTGTGCCTTGGGGTTGATGAATTCATAATAATATCCCACCAGCCGACCACCCCCTTCAATTTATTTTCCTCTGGGATTTGAAATATTGAACGCAGAATCCCGTCGGTTCTTGTCCTGCCTATGAATATAATACCAGAAATTTGCGTGGGGTGATATATAGTAATTGGTTGGGCCATGTGCATTTAGATGGATAAAGGAAAGCCGCGAAGATACAAATCCACATGTATCCCGCGGCTTAAAGCGGTGTTCATCCATATTAAATTTACAATATTATAACGACGTCTTCCTTCTCCAAACTTCAGGAAGCTAAGGTGGAAATTCACATATCATTATTAAACATTTTGCGATATAAATCCTTTTGTGCCAGGAAATCGCCATCATGATCCATCACCCTCATGCAGTCCCCGGAGACCTCATCCATGAGTACAATCCTGCCATCCACACTGCCAAATTCAAATTTGATATCGATGAGGGTGAGGCCATTTTCCGCCAGGCTCTCCTCCACCACCCGGGTGGCCCTGCGGGTGAGCTTTTTGGCCTTGGCTAGATCCTCCTGGGTCATGAGATTTAGCTCAACCACCGTATCCTCGTTGATCAAGGGATCCCCGCGGTCATCATCTTTGATGGTTATTTCCACCAGATGATTCAGCGGCTGCAGCTCCCTAGCATATTTCCCATAACGCCGCAGGAAGCTCCCATAAGCCCTGAGGCGGCAGATGAATTCCAGCCCTTGGCCGTAGGGTTTTGCCCTCTTTACTTCCATGGTGTTCTCTTTAGGATCGGCGGAAATATAGTGGGTCTCGATGCCCTTCCTTTCCAGAAGGGCAAAGAAATGCTGGGACAGGAGTAGGGATGATCTACCTTTTCCTTCCACTGCCCCCAGGACTTGATTTGCCCCGGGATCCGCCTGCCCCCCTTCCCCGGTGACATCATCTTTGAATTTAAGGATCAAATTGCCATCGGGCTTTTCATATACTGTTTTTGTTTTTCCATCAATATAGATTTTCATCCGGTATTCCTCCCCGGAAAATTTGTTACTGGCCGAAAGCCTCCAAGGACTGCTCCATAATCGTCACGGCATAGGCCATGGAGGGGCCGCCGCCCATCAAAACAGCGATCCCCGCCGCTTCCCTGATCTGATCCGGTGTGGCACCGATTTTCAATGCGGCTTTCACATGAAAGACAATGCAGTATTCGCACCGGGCGTAAATACCGATGGCGATGGCGATCAATTCCTTTTGAACAGCGGAAATGCTTCCATCCTTGGATGCTTCCTGGGAGAACTCAAAGAATTTACCCAGTGAGGGCATATTCTTGCCCACCTTTGACAGACCTTCCATCATTTCCTCATCCATTTTCCTTATCTTTCCCATTTCTAGACCCTCCCTATGTATATATTTTGGAAATCCCCAAAGCCGGAATCAGATAGAGGATCTCCAGGATTCGACTAATTTATTATATCACAGTTGGGTGTCGGTGGGGCTTATCCCGCCCAAGAACAGGAAGCATATTGCATGGCGAAGGGTATGGGATTTTAAATGAGCAATATTACTTTCTTTTCGGGTCGTCTATCCCCTTCGTGGGGTGGTAGGGGGTGCGCTGTAGGCCGGCGGATGTGGGCGGTTGCATAAAACTTTTATGATGCTATACTAGGACAAGCATTTTTAAAAAAGGTAATTAGAAAGGGGATAGCCATGAGGAAAATATTTAAATTTAGGCGGATATCGTCCATTTTAATGCTTGCCCTATTCCTCCTGACTCAGAATGCAGTTTTCCCACTGACGGCCTTTGCCGGGGAAAATAGCCACGACAAACCTGAAAATAAGGGGCTACACGAAACCGATAAATATATTGAAAATTCTGTAAGTACTGTGGATGCCGTAAATGCTCTAAATGAAACCGAACTATATCTGTTGGCCCAGGCCATCAACGGCGAAGCTAGGGGAGAGCCCTATGAGGGGAAGGTGGCTGTGGGGGCGGTGATTCTAAATCGTGTGGGGGATAGGGATTTTCCCGACACCATCGCCGGGGTGATACGTGAGCCCGGTGCATTTACCGCCGTAATCGACGGCCAGCTGTATCTGCCGGTGGATCAGGAATGTGTGAAGGCCGCCCGGGAAGCCCTGGAAGGCCAGGACCCCACCGGTGGGGCATTGTATTATTACAACCCTGCCAAGGCTACCAGTTGGTGGATATGGACAAAACCGGTGAGTCTGAGGATTGGGAATCACTCCTTCATATATTAATAGGTGGATATTGAACTGTGGGGATACATGGGAGCACAGGGAAGCGGGACCTAAGGATATGTGGAATATCTGAGGGTCCTTTTTCTTTGCCAAAAAAAGCCTTGGCGGCCGGCTGCTGTTTCAATTCCTGTATGAAATTGTCGGGTTTTCCTTGAAAAAATGCCAAAATATGATAAGTTCTATGTATAAGTTTAAAATTTTACCGTGGAAAAGAATGATATAACTTGGAGGAGGAATATGAGACTTAAAGTTACCTTTAGTGCCAAAGAAGGACAGCTATCTATACCCGTGAATTATCAACATGCTTTACAGGGCCTGATATACAACTCCTTGGATGGGGATGAAAAATTCAATACCTTCCTGCATGAGCATGGCTTCCGCTATGAAAAGAGGAGTTTTAAGCTGTTTACCTACAGCAGGCTG
>JAAYRB010000171.1 GCA_012519005.1 Clostridia bacterium | reverse complement strand
TGAGATTCACCCCAAAAGATTGGTTCCCCCACTCCCTATACGGTCTTCGGATATTTCAACTAAATTATAACATTCCACCTAATTAATGTCAATGTCAATAGTAATTGTTCTTATTATGTAACTTTTGGGTCCTTTTTTGACGTATTTTGCAGTTAAAAAGTTCAGTTTGACATTAAAACAAACAAATCAAAGCAAAAAAACGGGAAAGTCACATTCTTGAGGCAGTTGTGCCTAACAATTTTTTAAAAATATTTTCTTTATTTGGTTGCCTTAAATCAGACTTAAGGCGGAGAGTACACCAATCTTCAGCCAGTTTAGCTAGGAAAAAAATCTTGGTAGAATGAACCTAACAAACTGAGATGAGGGATGGATATGACAACAGAAAAGCAGACTTTAGGGCAGCGACTATTCATCAACCGAGATTTTGGTCTTCTCTTTTGGGGACGTTTGGTTTCACAAGTGGGCGATGGCATTCACTACCTGGCTTTGACATGGTTAGTACTTGATCTGACCGGTTCAGGAACTGCGTTGGGCACAATGCTGTTTGCCTCGTCGATTCCTATGGTTCTCTTAGCTCCCTTTAGCGGTGTTTTGGCCGACGTTTGGGATCGCAAGACAATTGTGGTCTCCATGGATATCGTACGAGGATTGATTATTTTAAGTCTGGCTTTGATCTTTAAAGCAGGTGCACTAAACTTACCTATTTTATATGCAGCTACCATTTTGTCTTCATTGTGTGGAGTGTTATTTGGTCCAGCCATTTCGGCAACGGTGCCAGGTTTGGTAAAAAAGGAAGAGCTTGTAAAGGCTAATTCGCTGAACAGTTTGTCTCGAGCAGCCACTCAGATCGTTGGCCCAGTGGCGGGGGCATTTTTGCTGGGAACAACAGGCTACTACGGTGTATTTTTGATTAACGGAACTGCTTTTTTGCTATCGGCATTCTCAGAGATGTTTATTCGGTTTCCGAAGGTAGTAAGAGATGAGAAGCACATCCAAAGTTCTGCAGGACAGCAATTCTTTGGGAGTTTTAAAGAAGGCTTTGCTTTTGTTTGGCAAAATCTAGGTTTGAGGACTATCATTTTTTTTGCAGTTGCTCTTAATTTTCTTTTCTCACCGCTTCTCGGCGTAGTTTTTCCATACTTTGGTAAGGAAATCCTGCTTCTAGAGGCTCAGCAATACGGCACACTCCAGGCGATGCTGCCAGTAGGCTTATTGATTGGTACCGCTCTAATTGGTTACTTAACGAAGAGATATCGTAAAGAGTCTCTTCTATCCTTTGGAATCATGATGCAAGGTGGTATTGTGGTTTTGCTCGGAGCTTTTGCCATGCCATCTGTCTACGGAAATTTTGGATTGCCTACAATGTTGACTGTAATGTCAAGTGTGCTACTGGGTATTGGTGTATTCAATGTTCTCGTTAATGTTCCTTTTCAAGTGACACTGCAAGAAACAGTGCCGGATCATTATCGGGGAAGAGTTTTTGGACTCTTAGACAGCATGGTTCAGATGCTGGTGCCTGTATCTATGGCTTTTTCAGGAGTACTGGTTGATTATTTTTCTGTGACCAGTCTATTTGCCTTTGCAGGTATAATTACTATTTGTCTAGGATTTGCCATGGCCATGTCACGTAATATTAAACTGCTTTATGTCAAAGAGGAAGCAGCTTAAGGACACAAGGATTTTGGGGCGATTTGCAGAAGTGTGAACGAGGCTATGCAGTACGGACGGATTTTGGTCAGAGTAAGAATGGAGTGGTAAACATGATTTTGAATGTGAGAACCAATCAAGAACAGCAGTTTATTGAAATTACTAGGGAAGTCCAAAATGTGGTGAGAAAAGAAGGTCTGCAAGATGGTTTCGTAGTGGTTTATGTACCTCACACCACTGCCGGTGTGACTATTAATGAAAATGGTGATCCTGATGTAGTGCGCGATATAATTGTAAATCTCGAAAAAGTTTTTCCAGTACAGGGAGATTACCGTCATTATGAGGGCAACTCCCACGCCCATATTAAGGCTTCTATTATGGGATCTTCTTGCACCATTCCTGTGGAAAATGGGCAGTTGCAGCTAGGCACTTGGCAGGGGATTTATTTCTGTGAATTTGATGGACCACGCCAGCGCAAAGTACTTATCAAAGGCATGGAAGGATAGATAACAGCATTTAGCAGGCTCGTTAGGACACTATTAACTGGGGGAAAAACCGATATTGGAGGAAAGTGATGTGGAAAAAACAAAAAAACCGTTAGGGTATCGCCTATGGTTCAAGCTAATATTGACTTTCATGCTTTTTATCCCAGCCTATACCAGTTTGCCATATGATCCAACTAAGACCTCTGAAGTGATTACGGCAGTTTTAGCGGCACCGTGGGTTACTGCTATCCCGTGGCTATTACCGCTAACTAAATTACTTATGCTTAGCGTTATTTTGGTTCCTTTGGTTTTAAAAAAACCTCTAACCAAGGTTCTAGTTGCTTACTACGGAATTGTATTAATTGGTGTAGGTCTTTTTCAAAACATGGCGATCACTGAAGAATACGGTTTCACTTGGTTGATCGGAAATACTTTGGTCCAATTTGTTGTGGCTATTTATTGCTTTTATGTTTTCTTCCGCAAATCTAAAGTTAATGAGACAGAAGTGCTTGAGTACAGTCG
>JAAYRB010000170.1 GCA_012519005.1 Clostridia bacterium | reverse complement strand
GGTATTTTCGCCGGTTATATATCCATATCCGATGAGATCAAGGGGGATTCCCTTGCGGCGGTAGAGGGCTTGAAAAAAGCCGGTGTGGAAAAAATCGTGATGCTCACCGGGGATAATGAAACCACCGCCCAGGATGTAGCTCAGAAACTGGGAATAAGCGAGTATTATGCCAATCTGCTTCCTGAAGATAAGGTGGAAAAAACCGAGGAACTCATGGAATCCCTTGGCGGTCATCTGGCCTTTGTGGGGGATGGCATCAATGACGCCCCGGTGATCATGAGGGCCGATGTGGGGGTGGCCATGGGGGGTGTGGGTTCCGATGCGGCCATAGAAGCTGCCGATGTGGTCCTCATGGGGGATTCTCCGGAAAAACTTGTCCAGGCCGTGGGGATAGCCCACCGCACCAAGAATATAGTGATTCAAAATATAGTCTTGGCCCTGGGGGTCAAGGGGGCTTTCATTATTCTGGGGGCTTTGGGCAGTGCCACCATGTGGGGGGCCGTTTTTGCCGATGTGGGGGTGGCATTGATGGCAGTTTTGAACTCTGCCAGGGCCCTCAGGTACAGTGAATTATAAGCGGCGGCAAATACTGTGCTGTAAAGGTTAATCCTTGACAACTTATTGACATATAATTAGTAAGAACCTATAATGTCCCAGGGAAATATCCATGTTTTTACCAGTAAAGCTATTTTGCATGGGGCGGGGATAATCCGTGGTGTTTTTGGAGGGGCGGAGATGACTGGTATCAAGAGAAAAACCCGGGTGGCCGTTCTTTCGGTTACCTCTAATACCGTGTTGATAATCATCAAATTGATGGCGGGGATCGCGAGTAATTCCGTTAGCATCATATCCGAGGCCATTCATTCCTTCATGGATCTGGTGGCGGCGGTGATTGCTTTGATTTCTGTTCGCCTATCTTCAAAGCCTGCGGATAAGGAGCATCCCTACGGGCATGGAAAAATCGAGAATGTGTCCGGTTTCATCCAGGGCCTTCTCATTTTTGCGGCGGCGGCTTTCATCATCAATGAATCCGTGAAAAAGATTATCTCCCCCCAGCCCTTAAAGGAAACCAATATGGGCATCGTGGTGATGATCTTTGCCGCCGTGGTAAATATCTTTGTCTCCCGTGCCCTGTATAAGGTCGCCCGGGAGGAAGATTCTGTTGCTCTGGAAGCCGATGCCCTACATCTCAAAACTGATGTCTATACATCCGCTGGGGTGGCCCTGGGCCTTGCCCTGATTAAATTCACGGGTATGCATATCCTGGACCCCGTAATAGCCATCATGGTGGCCCTATTGATAATTAAAGAGGCTTGGCAGATGAGCAGAATGGCCTTCAGTCCGCTTCTAGATGCCAGCCTCCCCGATGATGAGGAACAAATTATTTCTGAGATTTTGGATAAACATCAATGTAGAAATTTTAGATTCACCCGCCTCAGGACTCGGAAATCCGGGCCGGTGCGGTTCATAGATTTCCATGCCCATATAAATCCCGAGCTGCCCATCAAAACGGCCTACGAAGTGAATTCCTATGTAAAGAGGGAAATAGAGGCATCCATCCCCAATGTCCATATCCATATTGATGTGGAAACTCTGGATGAGTGAGGGATAGCTATTTGTCCAATTGCAGGATGAAAGCCAGAACCTCCGCAACAGCTTGGTAGAGTGCCGGGGGTATTTCCTCGCCGATCTCGATACCGCTTAGAGCTTGGGCTAATTCCGGGTCCTCATGGACTGGTATATTGTTTTCCTTGGCTATGCGGATTATATTTTCCGCCACCAAACCTTTACCGGCGGCGGTAACTTGGGGTGTCTGTGCCTCCTTGCCGTCATATTTGAGGGCAGTGGCTCTCTTGATGTCCTTATTTTTGTGTTTTCTGTCCATTTTTCTTCGTCCCTCTCATATTTTTACATCCAGTGATCTGGCTATACCGGGGCTTATTTCAAAAAATTCTTCCTGTAGGGTGGCTTGGATATTTTCCTGGGATTCTATTTTTGTGGGGAAGAGGGCTACTTTCCAAGGCAGCTTTTCAAGACCCTTTTTTAAAATATTCAAATTATTGTCAATGATGTCTTTTTCTTTCATACCCCTAGTGGTGAAGCCGCAGGTTAGATGCTCCTTGCCCAAAGTGAGGCGACAGATCACCTGACCAAGATTTTGGGTATTGATGAAAAACAATATTTGAAATGCGTCTTCCCCCTGGATACTCCCATCCCTACCGCCGTATTTCTTAATTTTTAAATATAGGGGATGCAGTTCTTCTTTCCCAGGCGTAAGCATCCAATTTCCAAGGAAAAATGTTGTTTCCAGGGTATTTTGCTGTTCAGCAATATTTAATAATTGAAGGCCGGTGATTTCTCCCAATAAATTCAGGGCCGTATCCCCTTTTACCGCCGTGCCTTTTCCGTCCTGGGATTGGAAGAAACCCAGCAGTTCCTGTTTGAGAGATGTCCTCTGCCCCTGATCAATATTTCCCCCGGGCCGCAGTAAACTCTGCTCATGATCCAGTCCCAATCTCTTTACCAAATTTATAAGTTTATCCCCTATTGTTTCCCGGCCGTCCGTATCCAGAATAAATAT
>JAAYRB010000169.1 GCA_012519005.1 Clostridia bacterium | reverse complement strand
CCTATATAGGAATTATCCCAAACTATGCTTTTCTTGATTGAAGCCCCCTGCTCAACTATAACATTGGAACCTATTACAGTATAGGGCTCTATCTCTGCTTTGGGTCCAACTATGGTGTTATCCCCCAAAACTACAGGACCCCTGATTCTTGCCGTTGGGCTGATCTCTACCTCACTGCCAACCACTATTCCTTTCCCCATATCCTTACCTTCAATTTCAGCATTAATCTTCCCAGCCAACATATCATAATGTGCCTGCCTATACTGCTGTATGTTACCAATATCGCACCAATACCCCTCCAGCACACTTCCATACAGAGGTAAATTCCGGTTGAGCAGCTCTGGAAATAGGTTTTTACTGAAATCATACATTGTCCTATCAGGAATCAACTCCAGCACCTGCGGTTCCAAAATATAGATTCCAGTATTCACTTGGTCACTGAAAACCTCGCCCCAGCCGGGTTTTTCTAAAAATCTTCTTATTTTCCCCTTCTCATCGGTTATTACCACTCCGTATTCCAAGGGATTATCAACGGTAGTAAGAACCAATGTGGCCATTGCTTGGGAATCCTTGTGAAATTTGACCGCCTGGGATAGATTTAAATCCGTCAAAGCATCGCCGCTGACAACTATAAAGGTCCTATCTAGAAAATCTTCCGCATTTTTTACGCTTCCCGCCGTTCCAAGGGGTATATCTTCCACGAAGTACTGTAGGTTGACACCCAAGTGATGGCCGCTGCCAAAATACTCCCTTATATCCTCGGGGAGATACTGGAGGGTCACACCTATATCCTTGATACCGTGATTCTTTAAAAGCCCCACCGCGTATTCCATAACAGGTTTGTTGATTACAGGAGTCATGGGTTTTGGCCGGTCACAGGTCAGGGGTCTTAATCTAGACCCTGAACCGCCGGCCATAATAATGGCTTTCAATGAATTATTCACCCCCCTCCCCTCGATTGTGAGAAGCAATACGATAGTTTACAAGGTCATAACGTTCATTTTCATGGGATGAGCCCGTTCCACCACTTTTTTCATACTCCATGCCAGAGGACTTTTCCCTGCTGTTCATTTTGGAAAGAGCAAAATCCCATACACGGCCAAAGGTATTGCTTTGTTTCCAGGGGCTGCGTCGGTATTCGTCCAGCACCTTACTGTAAATATCCAAGGTGTCTGCCGCTATGGTATTCCAATCATAGGTTCTCACCAATTGGCTTGCCTTTTTTTCTATTTGAGCTGCATATACTTCATCGGTCAAGAGTCGGATTATATTATTCGCCAAGGAATTCGCATTGCCGGGGTAAGCCTTAAGGCCGTCCACTCCGTGGGTGATGATTTCTGACAAGCCACCAACATCCGAAACTACCACCGGGGTTTTGGCCGCCATACCCTCAAGGGCAACAATTCCAAAGGGTTCATAAAGGCTTGGAAACACCGCTACGGATGCGGTGGAATACAGCTTATTTCTGGTCTCATCATCAATATACCCCGCGAAATATACTTTTTCCTCAAGCCCCATAATTTTGACACGATATTTTAGCTCCTCGGACATGGGCCCTTTCCCGGCAATAATAAATTTTGCATTGGGGTAGGCCCTCAGAATGGTGGGTGCACTCTGGATCAATACCTGCACACCTTTTTCCTGAACCAGCCGCCCCACGAAAAAGACTATCTTTTCATAATCCGCGGCAAAGCGTTTTTTGAACCCCTGATCCACCTCAAGGGATTTGAATTTATCCACATCCACCCCATTGGGTATGATCTCCAGCTTATCTTCCGGAACATTGAAAATATTTTTCAGTTCCGTCCTCATATGCTTACTACAAACTATTACTTTCCATGCCTCGTAGGTCAACCACCATTCTATGCTGCTTATATAACGCTGTTGGTCGTTATGTAAGCCGTGGTTTCTGCCCGCTTCTGTGGCATGGATCGTGGCAATGAGTGGAATCTGATAGGCATGCTTAATAGCTGTTCCTGCAAAGGCCGCAAGCCAATCATGGGCATGGACAATATCGAAGGAACCTTCCACCTGTATCAACCGCATTATAAATTCTAACATTTTGATATTTAGCTGAAGTGACCATGTGAGAAAATCGGGGGTGCTGACGGGGTAGGGTTGGAAACGGTGTATATGCACACCGGATAAAATCTCATATTCCGGTGTGTCCTCCGCTCCACGGGTTATAACATGCACTTCATTTTTTGTTTTTGCCATGGCAAGTGCTAGATCCTCAACATGCCTTGCAAGGCCGCCTACACTCAAAGGCGGATATTCCCAAGAAAGCATCAAAATCTTCATGATTCAAAGCATCACCCTTCATATATTCTTGGTCTTTAAAACCCTTAGACCTTAGTCTCTCATAACCTTAAAAATTTATGCCGCGAATTAGAATAAATATGATGAAAAACGACAATTCTAAAACAAACATAAGTTATTGGAGGTAATCAAAAATGCCGCAGCTAAGACAGGATCCACTAACAAATACTTGGGTAATTATAGCAACGGAAAGGGGCAAAAGGCCGTCCGACTTTGCAGAAGACAAAAAAGAAAAGGCAGAGCACGGCAACTGCCCTTTTTGTCTTGGCAACGAACATATGACACCTCCGGAAATTACCGCGATCCGTGAAGATGGTGCTGAATCTGATGGCAAGGGCTGGGAGATCAGGGTCATACCCAATAAATTCCCTGCCCTAAAAAACGAAGGGAATGTGGAAAAGCATAAAAACGGACTGTATGAAACCATGGATGGGGTGGGTGCCCATGAAGTTATAATTGAAGCCGCCGATCACAATCAGGATATCCACCTACAGACAGAGGAGCATATTCTAAAGGTTCTAAAAATATGGCGTGAGCGTGTCAAGGAACTTGGGCGAGATGAGAGGTTGGAGTATACTCAGCTGTTTAAAAACTTTGGTTCCGTGGCCGGGGCATCCCTTGCCCATCCCCACAGTCAAATCATCTCCACACCGCTGGTTCCGGAAAATATCCTCGTGGAAATGGAAAATATGGAGCGCTTTCACAGAGAAAACAAAAAGTGTCTTCTTTGTGAAATGGTCACCACGGAGCTGGAACAGCAGGTGAGGGTGGTGGCAGAAAATGAGGATTTCCTCTCTTTCTGCCCTTACGCATCCCGTTTTCCATTTGAAACATGGATTATCCCAAGAAAGCATGAGAAGCATTTTGCCGACGTCAATGATGAAACTCTAGAAGGCCTTTCAAACGTGTTGAAACAAACACTGAATGGATTGGCACAACTTTTGAATGAACCCCCCTACAATCTCATGGTGCATACCGCACCTTATAATATCGATGGTGGAGGGGATTATCACTGGCATATAAAAATTCTACCCCGGCTGACAAAAGTTGCCGGATTTGAATGGGGCACTGGGTATTATATCAATCCCACACCACCGGAGGATGCCGCAGAGCATTTTCGTGGGGTGGATAAAGTCCATTAAAAATAATAAATCCAGGAGGCTGCATAATGACAGATTCTTTAAAAATTCTCTTTGTATCATCGGAAGTAGAACCGCTGGCGAAAACCGGGGGATTAGCAGATGTGGCGGGTTCTCTCCCCAAAGCCTTGGCGGAGGATGGGCATGAAATTCGTATCATGATGCCGAGATATAAGCAAATTAAAGATGTTCAATATCTGACCGATTTACCCGTGGAGATGGATGGCCATTTGGAAACAGCGATTATCAGACAATCAAAACTCCCGGTGGGTGAAAAAGAAGCTCACCTGGATATTCCTGTGTACTTTATTGACAATCACAAATATTTTCACAGGGAAGGGCTTTATGGTCACCCTGATGATGGTGCAAGATTCAACTTTTTCACAAAGTCAATATTGTCAGCCCTCCCCCATCTAGACTTCAAGCCCGATGTGATACACTGCAATGATTGGCAATCAGCTCTTCTCCCGTTATTTTTAAAAGTCAAATATGAGGACGAGCCCTTTTACACGGATATGGCCACGGTTTTCACTATCCATAATCTACAATATCAAGGCCGATTCCCCAGAGATATTATGATAACTCTAAATCTTGACCCCAAAACCTTTTTGAAACCAGATCAATTAGAGTATTGGGGCCAGGTAAACTATATGAAATCCGGCATCATATACGCTGACCTTATAAACACAGTCAGTGAAAAGTATTCGCTGGAGATTCAGACACCGGAATTAGGGGAAGGTCTGGATGGGCTCCTTCGTAAGAGATCTCAGAAGCTGCACGGTATTGTCAATGGGATCGACTATCACAGCTTCGACCCTCAAACTGATCAAAGAATCTATAAAAACTACAGCATAGATAATATGGAGCCTAAAAAAGAAAATAAATTTGCTCTGCAGGAGGGATTAGGTTTACCCAGAAAAGAT
>JAAYRB010000168.1 GCA_012519005.1 Clostridia bacterium | reverse complement strand
GGCCGCAAGCCAAGGCTTCACAAGCTGGGCGGCAGCGAGTGGACAAAGGTTAAAGCTAGGGTAAAAGCCTCCGTACAGGAAGTTGCCAGGGAGCTGTTGAATTTATACGCGGCAAGGGAGACCATAAAGGGTCACAGTTTTCCCCAGGATACCCCTTGGCAAAGGGAATTCGAGGCTTCTTTTCCTTATAAGGAAACCAAAGACCAGCTTCAGGCCATAGAAGAAGCAAAAAAAGACATGGAAAATCAGAGACCCATGGATCGCCTTTTGGTGGGGGATGTGGGTTATGGCAAGACGGAAGTAGCGCTGAGGGCGGCCTTCAAGGCGATTATGGATAATAAACAAGTTGCTGTACTGGTCCCCACAACCATATTAGCCAGCCAACATTATCAGACTTTCAAGGGACGTTTTGATGGGTTTCCAGTAAAAATAAAGGTTCTTAATAGACTGGTTAAAACCAAGGATCAAAAGGAAACCATTCAGGGGCTCAAAAGCGGGTCCGTGGATATAGTTATCGGGACACATCGCCTATTGTCTGGGGATATTGCATTCAAGGATTTAGGTCTCCTGGTGGTGGATGAGGAACAGCGTTTTGGCGTTACTCATAAAGAGAAACTAAAAAGGCTCAGGCAGGATGTGGATGTGCTGACTCTCACTGCCACGCCCATACCCAGGACGCTGCATATGGCCCTGGCCGGCGCCAGGGATATGAGCGTCATCGACACTCCGCCGGAAAACAGGTACCCCGTGCAGACATATGTTTTGGAACACAGCCGGGAGCTGGTGATTGAAGCCCTCAGGAGGGAACTAAATAGGGGAGGGCAGGTATATTATGTTCATAACAGAGTCAATGGTCTGGAGAGGAGGGCCAGGGACCTAAATGATCTTGTGCCGGAGGCTAGGGTGGCCGTGGGTCACGGGCAGATGCCGGCAGGTGAGCTGGAGAAGGTGATGATGGATTTTACGGCGGGTGAAATCGATGTCTTGGTTTGCACCACCATAGTCGAAAATGGGCTGGATATACCCAATGTCAATACATTGATAGTCGAAGAGGCGCATAAATTCGGCTTGTCCCAGCTGTACCAGCTAAGAGGTAGAGTGGGTAGAACCAATCGTATAGCCTACGCTTATTTCACCTATGGAAGGGACAGGATACTCAACCCCACGGCGGAAAAACGCCTGAACGCAATTGTGGAATTCACGGAATTTGGATCTGGGTTTAAATTGGCAATGCGGGATCTGGAAATTCGTGGAGCAGGAAATCTTTTAGGGCAAGAACAGCATGGCCATATGCTGGCCGTGGGCTTTGATCTGTACTGCAAGCTCCTTGAAAATGCTGTTTCCCAGCTCAAAGGGGAAGAGAAAGAAGTGGAAAGGAAAGAGGAAATCGACATTGATTTAAGGGTCTCTGCTTATATAGGGGATGAGTATATTCAGGAGCCAACTTTAAAATTTGAAATTTACCACCGCCTTGGGGGCGTGGAAACCATGGATCAACTAGAGGATTTAGCGGAGGAACTGAGGGATCGTTTTGGCAAGCCTTCACAGGGAATGAAAAACCTTCTCGATCTTACAGAATTAAAGATTTTGGCCCGGGGTTTAAACATTAAATCCTTTAAGGAAAATAATGGGGAAATTAAGATAAAATTTAGGGAGGGTGCCCCGGTGAACGGGGAGGCCTTCGTGATTTTAGCAGAAGCGTACCCCAGAAAGCTGAGTTTTTCCAGCGTTGACGGTCTAGAAATAACAGTCAGTAAAAGGGGTGCCGCAAAAGATGGTCAAATTAAACTCTTAACCGAGATTTTAAATATACTGCTGGAACAATCAAATAAAAAGTAATTGGAATATTTAGTCCTTGCGGTGGGAATGGGATGTTTGTTACAATATTCTTTGGTAGCTATGAGAAAGGTAGTGATACTAATTAAAAAAGCCGTAAAATATATCACTTTCACCATGTTATTAGGCCTCATTATTCTATTATCCATGGGCTGCGGGGATGGAGATGTGGTTGCAGAGGTCAATGGAGAGAAGATTTCAAGGGCCCAGCTGGACACGAAAATTGGTGAGCTGGAGATGGGTCTTCAGAGCCAGGGTTTTGATCTAGAGGAGCTCAGTGAAGAACAGGCGGAGGAAGTCTCAAAAAATTTGCAAAAAGAAGCCCTAAATCAGCTCATTGACGAAGCAATCCTAATGCAGCAGGCGGAAAAAATGGGTGTCAAAGCAGATGAAAAGCAGGCACAGGAGGAATTGAAGCAGTTCAAAGAGGGATTAGGTGAGGAGACCTATAAGCAGCTGCTTGAAGAGCAGGGCTTGACGGAAAAGGATCTCCTTGAGCATCAAAAATTAAAACTTTCCTACGATGCTTTGTTCAAAAAGGTCACTGAGGATGTCACCATCGATGATCACGAGGTAAAATCACATTTTGATGAGAACAGGGAGGATCTGGAGCAGCTCAAAGTTGCTCACATTTTAATTTCTGTGGAGCCGGATTCTTCGGAAGAGGAAATAGAATCCGCCAATCAAAAAGCAAAGGAACTGATTGAACAGCTGAATAACGGCTCAGATTTTGGGGAGTTAGCAAAGGAACATTCCGATGATACCCAATCGGCAAATAATGACGGGTCTCTGGAAGTATATTTTTCCAGACAGGATCCCTTTTTCGTTGCGGAATTTACTGAGGGTGCCTTTCAGTTGGATAAGGGGCAGTTTTCCCCCGAACCTGTCCGCAGCGATTACGGTTTTCATATAATCAAGGTTTTGGATAAAAAGGATTCCTATGAGGAACTGAAGGAGCCTCTGGAGGAACGCCTCTTGGCCGCAAGAAAGAATGAAGTTTTTAACGATTTTTTTACGGAGGCAAAGGAAAAATCTAAAATTGAGAATAAGCTTGAGGAGTAAAGGCCAGAAAAAATCCCCCGGAGGGTTATCCTTCGGGGTTTTTTATATGGCTTTTATGGCAAGTATAGCTATAACGAAAAAATCACAGGAACAAGCAGTTACCCATGGAAAAAAATGAATAAAAACAAGCAGGCGGTTATATACTATCACAGAAAGGTTTACAAACAAGGCTGACTTGTTAATGACGGAAAAGGAGGGAAAGCCAGTAAATGAAGGCAACAGGAATCGTACGGAGAATAGATGACTTAGGCAGAGTAGTAATTCCCAAAGAGATACGTAGAACCCTCAGAATACGTGAAGGTGATCCACTTGAAATATTTGTTGACAGAGAGGGAGAAGTAATATTAAAAAAATATTCCCCTATAGGAGAATTAGGGGATTTTGCAAAAGAATATGTTGACTCTTTATACGAGGCCATAGGCCATATCTCTTGTATTTCTGATAGGGATAATATCATTGCCGTTGCTGGTGCGGCAAAAAAAGAATTCCTGAACAAGGCCATAAATCCCACCGTTGAGAAAGTGATGGAGGACAGAACTTCCGTAATGATCAGCAGCACGGAAGAAATCGAAGCGGGGGAGGCATGTCCTATAGATACCGATGATAGGAATGCGGCGGCCCAATTTATGTCTTCAGTGATAGCCCCAATAATAGCTGAGGGGGATCCCATAGGCGCAGTTATACTATGCTCAAAGGAAGGAAATGTCAAGATGGGTGATATGGAACAGAAACTGGCGGAAACGGCTGCTGGTTTTCTGGCAAAACAAATGGAGCAATAAACCATCTGAGTGGCGCTAATAAGCGCCACTTATTTTGAGATCAATTATATAAAATTTGCCAGTATGCTTGATATGGTGCTGTACTGTTGGTAAGATGTTCTCAGCGTATTTGATTGTTGGTGATAGATATGAATAAAATAATTATCCTTGGCCTGGGTCCTGGTGACCCAGATTTACTGCCATCCAAGAGTTTAGCAATACTTCGCGGGTCTCATAGGATATATTTACGAACCAAGCATCATCCCACGGCGGAAAGCCTTTCTGATGAGGGTATCACATTCCAAGATTTTGATTATCTTTATGAGGAATGTGACAATTTTTCTGAAGTTTATCAATCTATGGTGAATTATCTTCTGAAGAAGGCGGACAAATTCAATGAAATTGTATTTGCCGTGCCGGGTCACCCCATGGTTGCTGAAAAGTCAGTGGAACTGCTTCTTGACAAGGCAAAACAACAATATGAAATTGAAATAATTCCCGCCATGAGCTGCCTTGATGCACTCTATACGGCCTTGAGGGTGGACCCCACCGAGGGGTTGGCGGTGCGTGATTCCCTGATTGCCCACAGCAAGGATCTTGATACGGGCCTTCCGTCACTATATACCCAGCTCTACAGCAGAGAGATTGCATCCCATGTGAAATTGGATCTTATGGAATACTATCCTGATGATTTCAAGGTTAAAATTGTCAGGGCAGCTATGGTACCTGGACTACAGAGGATTGAAGAGATACCCCTCTATGAGCTGGATAGACTCAAATGGATTGATCACCTGACAAGCCTGTTTGTGCCGGCGATAGAGAATATTGACCAGGATCAGGATAATCTACTAAAGGATCTGGACAGTATCATGAAAGAACTACGAGGCCCCGGGGGCTGCCCCTGGGATAGGGAACAGGATCATGACAGTCTCAGACGTTATTTGATAGAGGAGACCTATGAAGTCATAGAGGCAATTGATGAAAAAAACATGAATAAACTGCGGGAAGAGTTGGGAGACTTACTATTACAGGTGGTATTTCATGCCCAAATCGCCGAAGAAAATGGCGATTTTGATATGGGAGATGTTTTGAAGGGCCTCACGAAAAAGCTCATTCGGCGTCATCCCCATGTTTTCGGCGGCTTAGAAGCGAAAAGTGTAGAAGACGTAAATAAAACTTGGGAACAGGTAAAGAAAAAAGAAAAAATGGACAGGCCCCGCTTTGATATTCCCCGCCACCTGCCTTCTCTTATGAGGGCGGAAAAGATTCAAAAAAAGGCTTCGGAAGTGGGGTTTGATTGGCAGAATATCGATGGGCCGTGGGCAAAAATCCATGAAGAACTGCAGGAGCTGTCAAGGGCCCTCAATGGGACTGAAAATGAAATCAGGGAAGAGTTGGGTGATCTTTTATTTGCTGTAGTCAATGTGTCTCGATTCTTGAATGTTGACCCGGAAGAAGCATTATCATGTGCGGTAAATAAATTTATAGAGCGATTCAACTATATTGAACACCAGCTCAAAGCAAAGAATATGACTCCAGAGGATGCTGCTTTGGATGAGATGGACAGGCTTTGGCAGCAATCAAAGGACAGATAATTAGTTTAAAGAATACTGCTTAAAAAAGTCATAGGACAGAAGGAGTTTCAAGTGGTCTCACGAATAATATATCGATGAATAGATACAAATTATGGGAGGGATTTTCTTGAATAAATCGGAGCTGATTACTGCGGTTTCAGAAAAGGCTGAAATGACAAAAAAGGATGCGGAAAAGGCTGTTAACGCCATATTTCAAAGCATAGAGGAGGCTCTTGCAAAGGAAGAAAGAGTCCAACTGGTGGGTTTCGGCACCTTTGAAACCAGGCATAGGGCGGCCCGTATAGGAAGAAATCCACGTACAGGAGAGGAAATAAAAATACCCGAAACAAAAGTTCCAAGTTTTAAGGCGGGTAAGGCGCTTAAAGAGGCGGTGGCAAAATAGGAAATGTTCATAGGTGAAATAAAAAATCAGATTCTTAACAGGGATCTGGTTTTTATTTTACGGGAAGGAGGAGGTGTGGGGGATGAGGTTGGATAAATTTTTAAAGGTGTCCAGGATAGTAAAAAGGCGTACTGTGGCTAAGGAAATTTGTGATGCCGGTAGGGTAAAAATAAATGAAAGGCCGGCTAAAGCCGCCGCATCAGTTCAGGTGGGGGATATTATTAGCCTTCTCCGGGGTTCGAAACTAATGCAGTTTGAGATTCTTGAGTTACCGGAAAGGGTTGACGCCTCTCGTGCAAAGGAAATTTATAGAGTGATTTAAAGTGCAATATATTTGAATTAACGGTGGATCTTATCCTGAATATTTCAGTCTTTATTGGTGGCATAATATCTAACAAATAATGAAATATATATGGAGGAAAATAATCCAAGATGAGAACCAGGGATATGAGGATATTTGCCATTTGTCTTATGTTGGTTTCTGCTCTGTTTCTAATCAGCTGTGCTGGTTCTTTTTCCAGCTCACCCAGGGGTGGGGAAAGGGGATCAGGTAGAATACCTCAGCCGGGGTCAAGGGGTGCCGGAGAGCCCAGTATCACACTCTATAATAAGGATACAGAGAAAACCGAAAAAATGAAGATTGAGAAATATCTACAGGGAGTTGTGGCGGGAGAAATGGATCCCAACTGGCCTGAAGAGGCTTTGGCTGCCCAGGCAATTATAGCCAGGACCTTTACCTTAAAAAAGATTCTTGAGGGCGGCGTTAAGGAGCATAAAACAGATGCATCCACAGATGAAAAAGAATTTCAGGCCTACAATGCATCCGAAGTTAATGACAAGGTCAGGAAGGCAGTGGATAAAACCCGCGGTGTGGTGGCCACATACAATGGCCAGTATATAAATGGATGGTTCCATGCCGACGCCGGCGGTAAAACCGCCGCATCTGCCCTTGAGGGATTGGAATACAAGCAGGAAAAAGCACCATATATAGTTAGTGTCACGGATCCCGGCTACGAAAAGAGCCCCCCTGAAAATAAATCCTGGAGGGCGGAGTTTCCCATTAGCGTGGTACGCCAAAAGGTACAGAACTGGGCCGGAAAGGACCCTGGGGACATTTCCCAGGTAGATATTATTGAAAAAGGACCATCGGGAAGAATTACAAAGGTAAAACTTGGAGATATGACAATGAGCGGGCCCGCACTTCGGCTTGCCCTGGGCAGTGAGGATATGCGATCCACCCTGGTAAGCACTCTAAAAATAGAAAACAATAACTTGGTTGTAGAGGGTAGGGGCTTCGGGCATGGTGTGGGAATGAGTCAATGGGGGGCGAAGGCCATGGCTGATCAGGGAAAAACCGCAAAGGACATAGTGAATTATTTTTACAAAGATATAATGATCGAAAAGATTTGGAAGTAATGTGTGTAAATTTAGCTTCCTATTGTTATCAGAACCCTTGAGGGTTCTTTTTTTTTCCTAAAAGTAGCAGGTTTAAAGTTATATTTCTTGACATAGATTTTATAGAAGGAGGAATGGTTATGGCAGAACAGGGCCACCAGGTTATTATTGAAACCCGAAACAACCTCAGGATCAGGGGTGGCGTTAAACATGTTCACAGTTTTGATAGTGACAGAATAATCTTGGAAACAAGCCATGGGTTTATGGATATCTATGGTGACGATTTGTATATTGAAGAGCTAAATTTGGAAGACGGCAGTTTGGTAGTTGTGGGAGATTTTTCAGCCCTTAAATATTCCCAGGATAAAAGTTTTAAAGGCAAGGGGAAGAGTGTATTAAGCAGGATTTTAAAATAAATCCTTTGGAGTGGGCCTATGGTTCCTGTGCTTGAACAGTTCGTTTTATTTGGAATTATGATCTGCGTTGGTTTTGCTATGGGGTTACTCATCGATGCTTATCAGCTGTTAAGATGGATGACCAGACTGGATAAAATCAGGACTAATATATTGGATTTACTGATATGGATGAGCTTTGCCGCGGCAGTCTTTTATATCTTACTTCAACTAAACTTTGGTGCAGTAAGATATTTTATTTTTATAGCTTTGGGACTGGGTATGTTCATATATTTCATTTATTTCAGCGATATTTGTAGAAGAGGGATGAAGCCAGTTTTAAAAATCTTTGTAAGGAGTCTGTCCGTGTT
>JAAYRB010000167.1 GCA_012519005.1 Clostridia bacterium | reverse complement strand
ATCCTAAAGGTATCCCAAGGGGTAATTGTCCCCCAGCCCAGGCCAATCCACTACTCCCCTGAAATTGAGAAGCTGGTGGAAAAACTCATCCCACCCCTTGAAAAGATACTAAATGGACAGCTGGACCCCAGGTGGACCGCCCTGCGTCTGCTGGAAGGAGATGACAGCCTAATCAAGGCTATCTGCCATTATCTTTCTCCTTCTATCGAGGAGTTGGAGGTGAAGCTAAAGCATGAACTCAAGGCAAGCACAGTTTAAAGAGATTCTCCCCTTTTCACGGCATTTGGGAGGTACCCTAGATATGGATATAGGGAGCAGTATCGTAAGGACCATCTATGGGGAGGCAGGGAAAATAGCCCGCCGGGTGGCAAAAAAATCGGGAAACCCTTTTGATTGGGATGGAAAACTGGATGATATTTTGACCTCGCCCATATTTGGCTTCCCCATCATGCTGCTGCTGTTGGGTGCTGTTTTTTGGATCACAATTGTAGGGGCCAATTATCCCTCCCAAGCCCTGGCTGTTTTTCTATTTTGGATTGAAGGACATCTAACAAATCTATTTATGCTTGTGGGGGCACCGGGGTGGCTCCACGGGATTTTGATCCTGGGAATGTATCGGAGCTTCGCCTGGGTGGTGTCTGTGATGCTGCCGCCCATGGCTATTTTCTTCCCCTGTTTTACTTTTTTGGAAGACCTGGGTTACCTTCCCCGGGCAGCATTTAATCTTGATCACTTCTTTAAAAAAGCCGGAACGAACGGTAAGCAGGCACTGACCATGAGTATGGGCTTTGGATGCAATGCCGCCGGAGTAATCGCCGCCAGGATCATTCAGTCTCCCAGGGAGAGGCTCATTGCCATTATCACCAACAACTTTGTTCCCTGCAACGGGAGATTCCCTATTTTGATTATCCTGTCCACCCTTTTCATGGGGGCGGGCTCTGTCAAAGGGGGACAGCTCACTGCTTCCCTTGCCGTGGTGGGGGTTGTACTGGTGGGCATTTCCATCACCCTGCTGGCATCCCTGTTTTTGTCCAAAACCCTTCTTAGGGGCATACCTACAACCTTTACATTGGAGCTGCCCCCTTACAGAAAACCGCGAATTAAACAAATCCTGGTACGCTCGTTTTTGGACAGAACATTCTTTGTGCTGCGTCGGGCGGTCATCGTTGCAATGCCGGCGGGTGTAATCGTATGGCTCTTTGCCAATATTTATATTGGCAGTGAGAATATTATTACAATTGTCTCCACATGGCTTGACCCCATTGCCAAGGTCGTGGGTTTGGATGGGATCATTCTTCTGGCCTTCATACTGGGCCTGCCGGCCAATGAGATCGTCATCCCCATCATTATCATGAGCTATATATCCGCCGGGGCTATGTTAGAATTTGACAGCATGATTGCCCTGAAGGGACTCCTTCTCGATAATGGTTGGACCTGGCTCACCGCGTTCTCCGTGATGCTGTTTTCCCTGCTCCATTTCCCCTGCGGCACCACCCTCTGGACCATATATTCCGAAACAAAATCCGTAAAATACACTTTCTTTACTTTTATATTCACCACCGCCGCTGCCTTCATCGTTTGTTTCCTAGTATTTCAAGGTGCTAAGACTCTCTTTTTCTGAGATAATTCAACCAGGAGACCTTTGATGAATTTTAATTTCACCATTTTAAAGGAATTATCGGTGATAAAATAGAATAAATGTCTTTCATACCGCCCAAGGGGCATAACTTTATTAGGATTACTTTAATACTGGGGGACTGAAAATGAATATGAAAAACTTCAACAATGTCAGTGAAAAGATAAAACAGATGCGTGAATTTAATGATTTGAGCATCGATGGTCTGGCGGAAAGATCGGGGCTTTCCCCCCATCTCATCGAGCAAATTGAGGAAAAACAGGCCTACCCATCCCTGTCACCTTTGATTAAAATTGCCCGGGCGCTGGGAGTCAGGCTGGGCACCTTTCTGGATGATGAAATCTCAACCAACTGTGTTGTTGTTAAAAAGGATGATAAGCGAAAAATCGTGCGCTTTCCGTCAGCGGAGACCAAGGTGGGGGATCTGAATTTTGAATCCCTGGGCTACAACAAAAAAGATCGTTATATGGAGCCCTTTTTAATAACTATAGACCCAAGGGAGGAAAGTGATCCCCTGATTTCCTCCCATGAAGGGGAGGAATTTTTGTATGTCCTGGAGGGGCAAGTTGTGGTTACATATGGGAATGAAACCCATTTACTAGGCCCCGGGGACAGCATTTATTATGATTCCGTTGTTCCCCATAATGTCCGCAGCAACGGGGAAACAGCTAAATTTGTTGCCGTAGTATATACACCTCTATAAGGGAAAGGAGATTTTAAATGTGGCTGAGTTTTTAAATTATACCCTGGGTGAGCTGCTGGAGAGAAATGCAAAAAGGGATCCCCATCGAGAGGCCATGGTATATTCTGACCGGGATCTGCGATATACCTATAAGGATCTGGACGAGAGGGTGACAAGTCTTGCAAAGGGCCTGGCGGCCATCGGTGTGGAAAAAGGGGATCATGTGGCCATCTGGGCCACCAATGTCCCAGATTGGATAGTGATGCTCTTTGCTACGGCAAAGATAGGTGCCGTCCTGGTAACAATCAATACAAACAACCGACCCTTTGAGTTGGAGTATATACTAAAGCAATCCGATGCCAAGGTCATGGTGATCATCGATGAATATAGGGATATTGATTATGTAAGGACTCTTTATGAATTGGTTCCCGAGCTGAGGACCTGCCCCCGGGGTTACCTAAAGAGTGATAAATTTCCCCATTTGGAAAATGTAATTTATCTTGGACCGGAAAAACACAGGGGAATGTATAATATCAATGAAATAATTGCTCTTTCCTGCATAATAGGAGATGACGAGCTCCAGGAAATTCAAGCCGGCCTAAATGCCCATGATGTCATCAATATGCAGTATACCTCCGGGACAACGGGCCTTCCCAAGGGAGTCATGCTCACTCATTACAATATTTTAAACAATGGTTATTTCATCGGGCAAAGACAAAGGTTTTCCAAGGAGGACAGACTCTGTCTGCCGGTGCCCCTCTTTCACTGCTTTGGTATTGTGCTGGGGGTAATGGCCATTTACGCCCATGGGGGAACCGTAATTCCCATAGAGACCTTCGACCCCTTAAAAGTATTGGCCACAGTTCAAAAGGAGAAATGCACTGCCCTTTATGGGGTACCCACCATGTTCATTGCAGAATTAAATCATCCAATGTTTGATATCTTTGATCTAAAGACCCTGAGAACAGGGATCATGGCCGGATCCCCCTGTCCCGAACCCATAATGAGGCAGGTGATGGAAAAGATGCACTGTAAGGAAATTACCATTGCCTATGGTCTCACGGAGGCATCCCCTGTTATAACTCAAACCAGCACCGATGATCCCATAGAAGTGAGGGTTTCCACGGTGGGTAAACCCCTACCTGGTATAGAGGTAAAGATAATAGATCCTGAAACTGGCGAGGAGCTGCCCCCCAATGAACCCGGTGAACTCTGTGCCCGGGGCTACAATATCATGAAAGGGTACTATAAGATGCCCGGCGAAACTGAGGAAGCCATCGATAAAGACGGCTGGCTTCACAGTGGGGATATCGCCCTGGTGGATGAAAATGGGTATTATCAAATCACCGGCCGCCTAAAAGATATGATTATCCGCGGCGGCGAGAATATCTACCCTAAGGAAGTGGAGGATTTCATTTACACCATGGAGGGGATACAAGATGTTCAAATAATTGGGGTGCCCAGCGAAAGATATGGTGAAGAGACAGCGGCTTATATCCAGCTAAAGGAAGGGGTTTCCATGGAACCCAGTGATGTAAAGGATTACTGCCGGGGAAGGATCGCCCGCTATAAAATACCTAAATACGTATTCTTCGTAGATGAGTTTCCACTGACAGCCAGTGGAAAAATCCAAAAATATAAACTTCGGGAGGATGCCGCAGCACGCCTAGAAGAAAAATAACCATAAAAAAAGGGACGGAATCACCGTCCCTTTTGATTTTCCTAGTGTCTTGGCCAAAAGCTATCATTATCTGGCCTTCTGGGCATTTTTGGCAGCGGGCCCTCCCAGCTGCCCTCACCGGCTTTTCTGGCCCCCTCGGGCTGGCAGTGTGTATAGCCACATTCCGGGCATGTGGTGCCTTTACCCGCCCTCAGAGTGTCCTCATCCACATTAAAAATATGTCCACAGGATAGACATTCACATTCCTTGGTATTCAAACCCAACCCCTCCTTGCAAATTAAAAGGTAACTCACCATCAGTATAACATGATGGTGAACATATGGCCATATGGTTTTGCCAGTTTTTATAATTTCTGCCAGTCAATCATTGTCCTTATCATCCAGGATCACATCATCGTTTTCAAAATTATCAAAGGGGTTGTCCAGCACCAACATGGCCACATTGTGGGAATGATCACCGATGCGCTCGAAATTGCTGATAATATCTAAGAATATCACCCCGGATGCCGGATAGCACAGACCGGCATTGAGCCTTGCCATATGCCTGTTACGGAGTTTTTTCTCCATAATATCGATCCTGGCCTCCCGCCGACGTACCTCCCTGGCAAGGGGCTTGCTTTCCTTCTCCAAAGCGGAAATAACCAGATCAAAAGTTTCGATTACATAGATATGTAAATTGTTGAGTTCCTGAGAGGCTTGATCGCTGAAGACCAATTTCTCCTCTATTTTTCTTTTTGCAAGATCTGCAATATTTTCCGCATGGTCCCCAATCCTCTCCAAATCGTTCAATGCGTGGAGAATCCCCCCATGCTTGTCTGATAGATAGGGAGTCATGGAATGTTGGGCAATTTTGGTCATATAGAAGGTGACTTCCTTCTCTAAATCGTCAATGATTTCCTCATATTCATATACTTTTTTTATTGGCTCCAAGTCATTCTCAAAAAATGCCTCCATGGAGTACTGAATGTTTTTACGGCAGAAATTGGCCATCCGAGTGACTTCCTTCATAGCTAAGGACAGGGCAATGCTGGGGCTTCCCAAAAATCGATCGTCCAAAAATACGGGTCCCCTCTTCACTGTTGTTTCCTCTCCTGGGATAATGCTGGTGACAAGAGTCTCCAAAAAACCGATCAGGGGCAAAAATAACAGTGTATTGACGACATTGAAGGATGTATGGGCATTGGCTATTTGACGGGCAATATCCCCTGGGGGGGAGAAGGCCAAAACCAGATTCTTGAAAAGGGGCAGAAAAAGTAGAAATATAATCGCCCCCACTACATTGAAGCACACATGGGCCAGGGCAGCCCTTTTCGCAGATAGACTTGTCCCAATGCTGGCCAGCATGGCGGTTATACATGTCCCTATATTATCCCCCAGCAAAATCGGTATTGCCGTCTCCAAGGGCAGCAAACCCTGGGTGGACAGAGCCATTAAAATGCCTATGGTGGCACTGCTGCTCTGAATCATTATCGTGATAATAACTCCTGTGAGCAAACCCAAAAGGGGCTTAGTACCAAACATCAAGATAAAATCCGTGAATTTTTGGCTGGACCTCAAGGGAAACATTGCGTCGGACATGGTATTAAGACCAAGAAATAAAATGCCAAAGCCTAAAATAACATAGCCCAGATATTTTATTTGCCTGTTCTTGGATATGAAGTACAAGCCAAAACCTAAGGCAATTATGGGTAAAACATAATCAGTTAGCTTGAATGCAATGAGCTGGGCAGTAATAGTGGTACCTATATTGGCTCCCATGATCACACTGATGGCCTGACGTAGGGTCATCAATCCGGTGTTCACAAATCCCACCACCATAACGGTGGTGGCGCTGCTGCTTTGAATAATACTGGTGACAGCGGCACCCACAAGAACACCAACAAGGGGTAAGCCGGTGAGTACTTCAAGGATTTTTCTCATCCTGTCACCGGCTATCCGCTGAAGCCCCTCACCCATAATCCCGATACCGTATAAAAATAAGGCCAATCCACCAAGAAGAGGTAGGGCAATACCCATATTCTCCTCCCCTTTAAAAAAATTTCACACAAAAGGCATTATATCACATAGTTCGACAAACTATATACGCACAAAACCACCATCCCGGCGGCTGCAAATGTTATCTTATTTTGTTTCCTCAGGATTCCTCCAAAATTATACCCCATACGGTAATAAACAACGCCATGGGGTGTCATATAAAAAAAGTATACTTTTTATAAAAAAGCTGCCGCTTTATCGCTGTATTACCAAACTTGCTGTTCACCTATTTTCCCCCATTGAAGTACATCCTACACCCCCAGAACGAAAAGAATACCCCCTAATTTCCTTTGCCATGTTTCCGAAGGAATTTCACTAGGGGATAGCCCAAGCCAAAAACCACAATGCTTTGGCTTATCCCGATGCTGAGAGCCGTTGCCCAATAAGGGAAATTTAGAAGTATATGCAGATAGATGCTTATAATGAAGGCATTTAAAATTATTGGGGGCAAATATGCCAATATACTGTTTCTAAAGATATAAGTGAGATAAGCAGCCGCAAGGCTTGTCAGGCTGCCCACTACCATATCCGCTATGCCCAGCCCTCCAAAAATATTGGCAAAAAAAACTCCAATAAAAATTGCCGGCACGGCCTCTATATATAAAATGGGAAGCACAGTCAAGGCCTCCGCCACCCTCAGCTGAATAACTCCATAACTGATGGGCTGAAGGGCGAGACATAGTACAATATATACGGATGCTATGACACCTGCCCTGGTGATCTTATTCAAAATATACCCCTCCGAGTAAATAGCTCCTGGTTGACAAAATGCAAACCCCGGATTCCCAGGCAAATGGGGCTACGGCGAAAGCCCCAATAAATGGGGCCCCGGCGATGGAAGCGAGAGTATCCCCGGAGACCAACCGGTAGGCGGTTTACAATGTCCACCGGGCCTATAAAACCGCATCCCGGGAGCCCACCCATTCAGGAGGGCATAGTCCGGGATAATCCTTACATATGTACATATTTAGTTTTGATAATACAACATCAGGGATCATTTGGCAAACAGTATTGGGCGGAAGCGCATTACCTCCCGCAAAAAAGACCCGGTGAAGATGTAAATTTTGCCCCCAATAGCAAGGTTGGTGGGGTTAACATTAAATTATAAAAATTGAAGCATGATAGAGAGGTGGTGTCTAATGAATCAGAACACAGTTTAACCTAAGACAAGGTCAACTTCATGTCAAATTTCATTGGGGTAATTCTGGATCTTTAAGGGGCCGCTGATATCAGACCCTTCTGGCAAATTCTCAGTTATTTCCCCTTCGATGAGCAGCTGAACACGGTCTATTCCCCTGAACTGCCCTAAGGTCAGCAGAAGGGAATTAAGAAGCAGTTTTT
>JAAYRB010000166.1 GCA_012519005.1 Clostridia bacterium | reverse complement strand
GGGCCTACAATTCCCTAAGAGGTGGAGGAGCCAATATGGATGTTTTAATAGCCATGGGTACAACGGCTGCCTATTTTTTCAGCGTTTACAATGCTTTTTTCCGCCCCACCGCGCCGGGTGCCATGAAGGAGCTGTATTTTGAAGCCTCCGCGGTGATCATCACTTTGATTATACTGGGAAGATATCTTGAAACTGCGGCCAAGGGCAGAACCTTCGAGGCTATCAAAAAACTAATGAGCCTCCAGGCCAAAACCGCCAGAGTTGTGCGGGATGGTGGCGAATTAGATATCCCCATTGAAGATGTAGTGGTGGGAGATATGGTTGTGGTGAGGCCCGGGGAGAGGGTGCCCGTGGACGGTGAGATCAGGGAGGGTAATTCCTCCATCGATGAATCCATGCTCACCGGGGAGAGCCTCCCCGTGGAAAAAGGGCCAGGGGATTCCATTGTAGGCGCCACTATCAATAAATTTGGCACCTTTAAATTTGAAGCCACAAAAGTGGGTAGGGATACTGCTTTATCTCAGATCATCAAGATGGTGGAGGATGCCCAGGGATCCAAGGCACCTATTCAAAAAATTGCCGACCGGGTATCCGGCGTATTTGTACCGGCGGTGATCATGATAGCGCTGGCCACATTCGCCATCTGGTATTTTATCTTAGGTGATTTTACCTCAGGACTCATCAGTGCGGTGGCAATTTTAGTGATCGCATGTCCCTGCGCATTGGGATTGGCCACACCCACGGCAATCATGGTGGGAACGGGCAAGGGAGCAGAGAATGGAATTCTCATCAAGGGTGGGGAACATCTAGAAATGACCAGCCAGCTGGACATAGTGGTGCTGGACAAAACCGGTACCATCACCAAGGGGGAGCCCCAGGTGACGGATTTGCTGTCCGTGGGTGAAATGGCGGAGGATGAGGTGCTGAAATTAGCCGCCATCACGGAAAAGGGGTCGGAGCACCCCTTGGGTAAGGCCATTTACGAAAAAGGTGTGGAAAAGTACGGGCGTATCCCGGATCCTCAGCATTTTGAAGCCTTGCCGGGGAGAGGGGTAATGGCGGAATTGGAGGGTAAGGAAATATATATAGGGACTCGGAAATTGATGGGGGAGGAAAAGGTTGACCTCGGGGATGCTGAGAGGGCGGCGGAAACAATGGAGGCCCAGGGCAAGACGGCAATGTTCATGGCTGTTGATGGTGAAATTGAGGCGATCATCGCCGTGGCTGATACTTTGAAGGAAGGCTCCAAGGAAGCCATCAGTGAATTAAAAAGCATGGGCATTGAAGTATATATGCTCACCGGTGATAACAGTAGAACTGCGGAAGCAATTGCAAAAAAGGTGGGGATATCCAATGTTATGGCCCAAGTGCTGCCGGATGACAAGGCCCGGGAGGTGGAGGGGCTGAGAGAGCAGGGGAAGCTCACGGCCATGGTGGGGGATGGAATCAATGATGCCCCGGCGCTGGCCTCGGCGGATATCGGTATAGCCATGGGCACTGGAACGGATATTGCCATGGAAGCAGCGGATATCACCCTGATGAGGGGAGATCTGAGAGCCATTCCTGCCGCCATTCATTTATCTGGAAAAACCATGAGAAAGATCAAGCAGAATTTGTTCTGGGCTTTCATATACAATATTATCGGCATACCCTTTGCTGCCCTGGGCCTCTTGAACCCAATGATAGCCGGGGGTGCCATGGTATTTAGTTCCCTCTCCGTTGTAACCAACTCCCTGAGTCTCAAAAGATTTGAGCCCTATACCCACAGATTAAGATGACTGATATATGGAGGAGTCCCCAATTTCGGGGACTTTTTCCATGGGTGGGGTATCTTACCTACCCCCCGGGAGGCCCTGCGATGGAGGTTAATGTTATAATATTAAAAACCTCCTGAAGTCCCGGGGGCAGTGATCTGGATACAGAGGAGGGATAGATAGTGGATCACAGAAAAACCGTGCTGGTGGTGGACGATGAGGAAAAAATTGTTGAGGTGGTAAAATCATACCTTGTGAATCACGGATATATAGTCCATGGAGCCCACAGCGGCGGAGAGGCCCTGGAAAAATTTGAAGAGGTGAACCCTTCACTGATTGTTCTTGACCTGATGCTCCCGGATATGACGGGGGAGGAGATTTGTATGGAGCTTAGGAAAAAATCCCGGGTGCCCATAATAATGCTCACAGCAAAGGTGGAGGAGGAAGATATATTAAGGGGTCTAAAAATTGGCGCCGATGATTATGTGACGAAGCCCTTCAGCCCCAGGCAGCTGATGGCCAGGGTAGATGCCGTGCTCCGAAGGGCCGAAGATTCCAGTGTGCCGTTGGCCAGTCTGATTTCATTCAACAATGATGAATTGGTCATAGATACCCTGAAATATGAAGTCAGAAAAAATGGGCAGGTGACAAACCTCACGCCCAAGGAATACCAACTGTTCATGACATTGGTGGGATATCCGGATAAGACCTTCACTAGGGAGGAATTGATATATTTCGGCCTGGGGGAGGATTATGAGGGCTATGATAGAACCATTGATGCCCATATTAAAAATATCCGGCGGAAAATCGAACCTGATCCCAAATGCCCCAAATATATACTCACTGTCCACGGGGTGGGATATCGCTTCAACGGCCACTAGAAAAGGTGAATAAGATATGAAATTAAGCTTGAGGACAAAACTCATCATCTCCTATATCCTGGTGACCTTGGTTTTGGTGTTTCTCATGGGTATTGTCACGAATATTTTACTGGACAGGCATTTCACGGAATATATCATCAGGAACCAGAAGCATAAAAATGCCGAGGTGGCCTCCCTTGTGGGCCGCCAATTCAAAGGAGATCAGGGGTGGGATGTAAATGCCATTGAGGGTATATGCATTGACGCCTTAAAAAAAGGACAGATAATAAGGGTCATAGATTCCAAAGATAATCTGATATGGGATGCAAGACTCCATGATAATGAGCAGTGCGAGCTGATTCTTGACCGTATGGAGGAAAATATGGACAGCCGCTATTTCAACTGGCAGGGCAGCTATATGGAAGACGACTACCCGGTGACAGAAAGGCCGGGGGAAATGGGTAGGGTCTATATCGGATATTATGGGCCCTATTATTTCGATGATGGTGATCTGGCATTTATAAATAGAATCAATAGATTATTCACGGCGGTTGGTATAATTGCACTCCTTTTATCTTTTATTCTAGGTTCGGCCATGTCAAAGAAACTCAGCCAGCCCATCTCAGGGGTGGTGAGATCCGCCCGCTTGATTTCCAGAGGGTTTTTCGGCGGGAGGATAACTGAGAAATCCAGCACCACGGAAATAGACCAACTCACGGAAACAATCAATGATCTAGCAGCAGCGCTGGAAAAACAGGAAATCCTGAGGAAACAGCTAACCGCCGATGTGGCCCATGAGCTGCGGACTCCTCTAGCCGCCATCCAGGGCCATCTGGAGGCTATGATCGATGGTATTTGGGAGGCGGATACAGAAAGGCTTGAGGGTTGTCATGAGGAGATTCTAAGGATAAATAAAATGGTGGGGGATCTGGAGGAGTTGGCCAGGTACGATAGGGAGGTGCTGGGGCTTAACCGGGAGAAATTTGATATTTCCCAGCTGATTCAAGGGATTATTAAAAATTATCATACCGGCCCCGGGAATGAAGATGTTGATATAGAGTTTTTTGGTGAGGGGCAAATAGTCCACGCGGATAAAGGCAAGATGGGCCAGGTAATTATAAATCTCCTGTCCAACGCCGTTCAGCATACCCCCAAGGGTGGTTCCCCAGTGGAGGTTGAGGTCAAGGGTTATCCTGAAGCTGCTAAAATTGTTATCAGGGATGCCGGGGAAGGGATTGCCCCAGAGGATCTGCCCCATATATTTGAGCGTTTCTACAGGGCGGATAAATCCAGGAACAGATCCACCGGGGGATCCGGGATCGGTCTTACCATTGCTAAAGCGATCATGGAGGCCCATGAGGGGGACATCCAAGTAAAAAGCACCCCGGGGGAGGGGGCGGAATTCATAATTTCTCTTCCCAAGATCAGCCGGTAGGAAACTGGGCCGTCTACCCAAAGAGAGGGGAAAATAAGAGAGGGGAAAATGTAAAGAGCCGCCCCCCGGGCGATAACCCGGGCAGCGGCTCTTTTAGGCGGTCCCACAAAAGATGGGATGTTTTTAGGCAAACAAGTCTTGGATCATTACTCTACGTTTTCCGCTTCCAGCTGGCATTGGATCCCATCTATTTCTTCATCCTTCCTTCCCCAGCCGAAACCATAGTACAGCACAAGAAAGATAATCAAGGGAATGAGTATCAATGCCGCACCTATGAGCAGACCCTTGGGGGTGGGATTTTTAATTATATAGGATGTTAGCAGAATTACGATAAAAGGTAGTGCGAAAACAATTGTATTTAGGATGTCGCTCCCCTCGGCGTCATGGTCACGGCCGGCGGTAAAGCCCCGGCAGCCTCCACAGCTTCTACAGCGGCTCATATTTACCCCTCCTAAGATCAAAAATATTTATTTATCTCTACCATTTCCCTGTGCCGTCATGGTAACAAATATATATGAAGATATTATGAAGCGGAGATTAAATTTAAATATATGGATGAAAATGTATCGCCTATTATTGATACAAAAAAACCGGGTAAAAAACCCCCGGATGGTGGGCTATGAGGGAATCGAACCCCCAACCTGACGATTAAGAGTCGCCTGCTCTGCCATTTGAGCTAATAACCCGTACAATAAAACCATTATATCACTTTCCGAGAATTACACAATATAAAACCAGCAATATATTCTTCCAATTATTGATATATATATTGCACTCCCCCTGCCGGTATGTAAATATAGATAGTATGATCGAAATCATACCATTATTATGATTGGGGAGATGGAATTGCTCAGGGAATTTAGGGAATTTGCTATGAAGGGAAATGTGCTGGATTTGGCGGTGGGTGTGATTATTGGGGGGGCCTTTGGGAAAATCATAACCTCATTGGTTAATGATATCATAATGCCAATCCTGGGTCTCCTGACCGGGGGTATAGACTTTACGGGCTTGAAACTGGCCATTGGTTCCCCGGAAAGTGAGCTGGCCATAAACTATGGTATGTTCCTGCAATCTGCCGTGGACTTTCTGATTATTGCCATATCAATCTTTATGTTTATCAAGGCTATAAATTCCTTCAGGAAAAAGGATGAGGTGGAGGAGGAAGTCCCCGCCGAGGTATCCAAGGAGGAGGTACTTTTGGAGGATATCAAAGATATTCTTAAGGAAAAACTTTAGTCAATTACCTGAATAGGATATGGGGTCGGCGTATATATATAATAAGGAAGGGATTGGCAATGGAAAGATAAATTTCAAAATTGTTTTGACAGCGTGCTTTGATAAATGATAACATATAATCAAACCGGATATAATCTTCAGGGCAGGGTGTAATTCCCGACCGGCGGTAAAATGGTAGATCCATTAAGCCCGCGAGCGAAAGCTGACCCGGTGCAACTCCGGGGCCGACAGTAGAGTCTGGACGAAAGAAGATAAGGATTAAATATCCCTCTGTATTCCCTGAGATTGTATCAGGGAATAATTTTTTGAGGGGGAGTTTCAATGAAGACAAATGTGAACAGAATGGTCAAACTGGGAATGTTGGCGGCTTTATCGCTGCTCCTCATTTTCACCATCAGATTTCCACTGCTGCCCGCCGCACCTTTTATGGAGTATGAACCCGGTGATGTCCCCATACTTATAGGTACCTTTATCTTCGGCCCCGGGGCGGGACTGGCCATAACTGCCGCGGTTTCCGCCATCCAGGCCTTTACCGTCAGTGCCGGCAGCGGTTGGATAGGCGGGATAATGCATATGATTGCCACGGGAACCATGGTTGTAGTAGTGGGTTTACTTCATAGGAGAAACAATTCTCTCCCCGGGACCATATTTGCCCTGGTTATGGGGTCCTTGGCCATGGTGATGGTCATGATACCCTTGAATCTTTTTTTCACAACCCTATTTTTAAATGTACCCCGGGAGACAGTTTTGGCCATGCTCTTGCCCGTTGTTATTCCCTTTAATATAATTAAAGCGGGCATCAACTCCACCTTGACTT
>JAAYRB010000024.1 GCA_012519005.1 Clostridia bacterium | reverse complement strand
GGCATATACATTGCCTATGGCAATTCCCAGGACAATATAGCCAATTTGGTCCACACTGGAATAGGCCAACATCCTCCGAAAATCCCTCTGGGCAATGGCCATCACCGAACCCATGATTATACTTACCACCGCAATCCATCCCATAACAGTGAGTATGGGGGATAGGGGCCCATGGGACACTCCGAAGACAAAATATGACAGCCTGAGCAGGGCATAGGCATAGACCTTGGTCATCACTGCGGATATAAATGCCGCCACCGGAGGTGCAGAATATGTATAAGCATCTGGAAGCCAGCCGTGCAGCGGGAATACCGCCATCTTGATGGCCAGGCCCAGGACAATCATGGATAGAGCGATAACCGCCGGGGTGCTGTTTAGCATGGGCTTGACCAGAACCGATAGATCCGCCATATTCAATGTTCCCGTCAGCATATAGAGATAGCCCATACCCAATAGATAGAAAGAAGCAGCTATGGTCCCGATAAGAAGATACCGAAAAGCCGCCACTGCCCCCCGGGGACCCCCGGAGGCTATCAATCCATAGGCGGCAAGACTGGAGATTTCCAGGAAAACATAGAGATTGAAAACATCCCCGGTGCTGGACATGCCCAGAAGCCCCGAGGCCACCAACATGAACAATGTGTAAAAAATACCCTGCCGAAGCCAGGATTCTTCCCTCAAATAGGGCAGGGCATATATGGCCACCAGCAGGGCCACACCGGCGATGAGCACTGTCATGACTCCTGAAAGGGGGTCCAGGGAATACTCGATCCCCAGGGGAGGCATCCAATCACCAAAGGCGTACCGCCAGGTGCCGTGCACCAATACATGGCGTAGACCTGCCATGGCACTGGTTAGGGTCAAGGCCAGGAAAAATATGGCCGCCCCCCGGGCTGCTCTAGTGGATTTATAGGCGATGAGCAAAACTAAAGCCGCACCCACCAGGGGGAGAACAACTGTCAATCCAGGTATGTTTTGGCTCATTGGTTCATCCCCCGCATTATTTTTGGTTCCTCGATACTCTTATATTCTCTCTGGATAATGCTGATCAAGGCCAAAGCCACACCAGCAGTACTCAAACTCACCACAATGGCGGTGAGCATCAATGCGTGGGGTAGGGGGTTCACATACTGCTGGGCATGGGGCAAGCCCGCCATGAAAATAGGTACAGTGGAACCAAATTTTTGACCCACGGTAAGAAAATATGCTATCACGGCCACCTGCATCACATTCATGGCCATGAGCTGTTTAATAAGATTTTCCTTGACAATAATTCCGTAAATACCCAGGACAAAGAAGGCCGCCAGAAGAAAATAAAGCAAATTGGACAGCAAATTCATCATAATAATTCGTCCTTTCTAGTTAGAGCATCGAAGATTGCAATAATCACACCCATGACGCAGAGAGTCACCCCCACCTCAATACCTAAAATCCCCAATGGGTGCATCTCGTCAGCGGGCATATTCAGGGGGTAAACGCCGTAGTTAAACAAATGTCCCCCGAAAGGAATGGACATCAGGCCCACAGCGGCAAATATCAGTCCGCCCCCCGCTGCTGTCAGGATTCCCAAATTGCCCGACATATTGACCCTTGCCCCATCACCCTGCACCAGCCGTCCTAAGATCACCGCAAAAGCCAGAACGGCACCGGCCTGGAAACCTCCCCCGGGGCTGAATTCCCCATGGATTAAAACATAGATCCCATAAAGCAGGATGAAGGGGGTAATATAACGGCAAAATGTTTTGAGTATAATGGTCCCGAAGGGACGGTTCATTTTTAATCCCCTCCGAAGAAATTCTTTTTGTCGGCTGCCCTAAGAATCAATAGGGCTGCCGCGCCGCCCGTGAAGATCACTATGGTTTCCCCCAGGGTGTCGTACCCCCGATAATCAGCCAATACCGCCGTGACAAGGTTTGGGGACCCGGTATCCTTCAATGCATGTTCGATATAACGGGGGGAAACATGGGTGGATGCAGGAGATGAGGGGTCCCCCACCTCTGCAAATCCTGTTGATGCTGTATACAGCACGGCAATCATGGCAAGGCAGCCTAGAACAGACAGAGCCCTCAGGGGGAGTTTCACCTGGAACACCCCCTTCCGGTCTTTTTCAATGCAGAGATCATGAATGTTGTGGATACAATACCGATGACCGCCTCGGTGAAAGCCACATCGGGGGATCTCAATGATAGATAGAGGAGAACAGCAAAAAAACTAAAGCCGCCAAATAAAATGATAGAGATAAATAAATCCCTGGCATACAGGGCTGTAACGGCCGTACCCATCATGAGCAAAACTATGGTAATAGCAATGATGGTTTCATACATTATTGATTTCCCTCCCCTGTCCAGGGTTTAAGGCCCGCCCTATAGGCGGCCCGCCCGATGATATGGGTACCCACGGGGTTGGCCAGCAGGACAAAGACCAAAATGAGAAAAATTTTTAAGCTGGTCATGGTAGCCCCCTCGCAGAGTATTGCCCCCAATAAGAACAACATCATGCCAAAGGTCTCGGCCTTTCCCGAGGCATGTATCCTTGTATAAAAATCCGGTAAACGCAGCACACCCAGGGCAGCAACGAAGACAAAAAAGAACCCTGACAGGAACAGGATTCCGCGTAAAAGATTCATCCATCAACATCCCCTTTCTTGCCCTGTATGGATTCCCCTATATATTTGCCCAGTATCACCCAGCTGATAAAACCCAGGATGGCAAAGGTCAAAGATATATCCACGAACATCTCCACCCGCCCGAAATAAACACCCACTAATATGATGAGGATGATCACATCGGATCCTAAAACCAGCAATCCATTGAAACGATCATAAACCGTGGGCCCCACAATAACTCGGTAGAGCATCATCAGGATGACCATCACTAAGCCCACAATGAGAGCCAGGATGAAATTTTCCATGGTCAACATTATTCATCACCACTCCCATGATCTAAGTTCTCTTCTTCACCAAAAACTGCTGCTACCCGGGCCTGCATCTCCCCCTCCCCCTTCTCTGGGACCAAATCCTCCTCGGCATCCAAAGTCAGGGCGTGGATGGTATAGAGATCCCCCTCATGGTCTATGGTCACGGTACCGGGGGTCAATGTAATGGAATTGGCCAGAGTAAGATGGGCAGTGGGATTATTCATTTTCTTTCTGAATGTGAATACATGGGGCTGAATTGGAAGTCTTGGATGCAGCACAATCATGGCGATATGAATATTTGCTTTGACTATCTCCCACAAAAGCCACGGCCAGAAGGCCAAATACCTTGGGATTGAGAAATCATAGGCTAGGTACTCCCTATCCCCCGGTGCACCCAGGTAAAGCAAGGGCCTGCAAATCCATGCGGTAATCAGGGAGGATATGAGACCTATGGCAAGATATTTCACCTCCAGGATTCCGGATATTATCACCCAGAAGCTAAAAAGAAGCCCAGTAAGAACAACAAAACTTTTCCTTTCCGCCATACCCATGCCCTTGTTTTGTTCACCCATGCTGCCCGCACTCATAAATTTCCACCTTTGATCATTAAGTACCACCTCTACCAAATGATAACATATTTTATAAAAAAAGTATGCCGGTACACCGGATTCTGTTCCTCCGATCCCCTTTGCCCATACTTTTTTGATGCCCATGTAAATAGTATTCCTATATTCACCAATCCAAAATTTATTTCCTTCCGTTAACAAGTTTAAGTGCCAAATAAAACCCAAGGAGGTATCCCGTATTCTAAATACAACAATGGTCATAGGAATGGTCAGAGAAAGATGATCCCCACAAGGCCTGCTGTAATTATGAGGAGTATGGGGTGAATTTTAAGATATGCTGCCCCGAAAAAACTTCCGGCAAGAAGGATGTAGGTAAGTATATTTTCCATGGAATCCCCGGCTATTATGACAGCAGCGGCCAAAATCAAGGCCACCACTACGGGGCGCAAGCCCCCGAGGATGCCTTTCACCGTGCGGGATTCATAATGGGTCATCAAGAAGCGAATCATGATCAGCATCACCGCCGCGGAGGGCAGGCTAACCCCCATGGTGGCGGTGAGGGCACCGGGTATGCCCGCCAGCTTATAACCAGCATAGGTGGCCACATTGGTAGCCACGGGCCCCGGGGTCATTTGGGCAAAGGCAAATAAATCCACCAGCTCCCCCTTGGTCAACCAGCCATGATTTTCCACCAGCTCCCTTAAAAGCAGGGGATACATGGCATTGCCCCCTCCGAAACTGAAAGTCCCGATTACTATGAAGGTTATGAACAGCCTGGACAAAAGATACATGATACAACTCCTAATAAGATGTGGTAAATCCCAATTGGATGTAAAAAAAATCAGACACAAAACCCCTACCCGGAATGGATAGGGGAACTAATCACTTCTACTGTGTTTTTTTGAAGACACCTTACCCTCTTCCTTCCCATGCTCTTGGTACATGAGATAACCCATGAGCCCAGCGGCAGAAATAACCGAAATGGGGTGAAAATTGAAGATTAAAATGGACAGCAGGCCCCCGGCAAAAAGGGCCGCCCCCCTCTTATCACGAATCATTTCCCTGCCCAGTGTCAGGCT
>JAAYRB010000165.1 GCA_012519005.1 Clostridia bacterium | reverse complement strand
GTTTCAAATTCCTCTACTGTCATTTCTATAAAATCACTTATACCCTTATTTTTTGGATATGGACCAAAGACATTTATCTGTGGCATATTGCATACTCGCTTACACTTTCTGGGTCTTGCCATAGGGCCCCACCTCCAAATCAACTTATATTTACATCATATTAAATATGAATCCCTATTTCAATCTCTAGTCAAATGGAAAAAAGGGTGCTTTAACACCCTTTTTCTGTAGAATTCTAAAATTCCTCTTGCTGTTTTTTGATGAACTCCAATTGATTTTCCAAAAATTCCCTCCGCCCCCTCAAGAATTCCTTTTTCACCTCTGGTTCTAAGTTATACTCCTTGAGGAAGCCACCAAAACCTCCACGCCGCCCCATACCTAGGCCTCGACCCATCCTACCCATGGGCCATGCTCCATAACTACAACACACTCCCATACCTCTACCGGTCATCGGACCCACGCCCATTGGCCCTGTACCGTCTCTTCTTGGCATAAAATCAACTCCTTTGATTTTGGGTATATACCCTTTAGTGATATGTTACAACAGTTTTGGGTATATGTCAATAATCTTTGAGTTATTTATTCTTACTTATGCCTAATTTTTGTTAAAAAATACAGCAATCTGCTAAGCAAGCAGATTGCTGTAATGTGAGTTGTTTTTTAAATCAGTATTTAAATAACAAAATACCCAATAAGAGAAACCCTATCATGGCAAATGAGAATAGAATATCAAACCATTTCACTGTTGTCACTTGATAATAGCTTCGAGGCCCTTCACTGGAAAACCCCTTAGACTCCATAGCCATGGCCAGCACTTCCGACCAGCGAATCACATTGACAAACATGGAAAATATGGGCTTTGGTGAAAGGGGACCAACCCAAACCCCCCTGGCCTTGAGAGCTAAGCGACTATTTTCCAGTTCTTGTTTCATATTTGGAATTAGATGAAAGGCTGCCAGGATACCATAGGCAAACTTAGGTGATAAACCAATCTGATGTTGTAAGCTGTTGACAAATTGTTGAGGTTTTGTGGTCACTGAGAAAATCAAGCCCAAACCAGCAAAGGCCAATACCCTTGTGGAAAGTTGTAAGCCATTATACATGGATCCTATGGAAATAGCCGCTATTCCCATACTCCCCGCATATCCTGAAGCATTACCCTCAGAGTATATAATACCTGTAAGTAAAAGTCCTAAGGCTAAAAATATCACAGGAATTAACATTTTAAAAACTTTAAGCATCTTTACCTTTGAAAATAATAAAAGCATGAATAAGCAAAGGGCAAATACAGTTAAGTTGAGACCAACGGAATAACTTAATGAAAGCATTAGGGCACATATCATCACAGTGAGGCTCTTATAAAAGGGATTTAAATAATCGAGAAATTTTATATTCTCCTGCATTCAAATCACCCTCTCGGAGATTTTACACCTATTGAGCGAGCGGTGCTTTAGTTTACCATCTTCCATGATAAAAATGGCATCTGCCCAATTTTGTGCAAGACCTGTGTCATGGGTGGAAAATATGACCGTAAGACCGTCCTCTTCCACCCGCTGGGTTAGCAGCTCCATAATCGCCATGGTTGATCGATAATCTTGGCCATAGGTGGGCTCATCGAGGAGTAGTATCTCTTGACCTCCTACAATCATAGAAAGCACAGCCAAGCGACGTTGCTGCCCCTGACTTAACATATAGGGGGAATACCTATGGTATTTTCCCAGTTGAAAGGCTTCAAGCATCTCCATCGCTTTTGCAGTATACCATTTTTCTGTCTGGTTTTTATTCCACACTTTCAGACTGAATAATACTTCATCCAAAACCCTTTGGGAGATGAACTGATTTGCCGGGTTTTGAAGGACTATTCCCATATTCGAATAAATTTTCCTAGGACT
>JAAYRB010000164.1 GCA_012519005.1 Clostridia bacterium | reverse complement strand
TCCAAGGATATTATCCTCCGGATTAGTGATGATTTTTACTATACCTTGGGGGCTACCCGTCACTGCTGCCTTGCTGTTGGCGGACATCATGAATTTTGTGCATTTATACTCCATTCCTTCCTCCTTGGCCTGTTCTTCTGTAATTCCCACTGAGGCTGTTTCCGGGAAAGTGTATACCACGCTAGGGACGGCCCGATAGCTCATTTTTCTTTTCCCTCCGATAATATTGTCCACCGCCACCGATGCTTCCGCTGAGGCCACATGGGCCAGAAGGTGGTCGCCGGTGACATCACCGATGGCATACACACCCGCCGCATTGGTACCCATGTATTCACTCACCGAGATGCCATTGTTTTCGGTTAGTTTTATGCCCAATGTTTCCAGCTCTATGTTTTCAATATTTGGGCTACGCCCCACGGCCAACAGGATTTTTTCTACGGGGATTGTTTTTTCTTTTCCCCGATGTTCAATACAGGCTTCTAGCCCCTTGCACCCTTCATTGAGCCCCAGTACCTTACCGCCGGTGAGTATCTTTATACCTCTTCGCTTTTGTTCGCTCTCCATTCTCCGGGATATTTCCCTATCCATACCCGATAATATCCGAGGGAGCAGCTCCACCACAGTCACGTCACAGCCCAGGGCATTATAAAGGGAGGCGAATTCCATGCCGATGATGCCGCCGCCGATGATGAGCATGCTTTTTGGAATCGTCGGTAGTTCCAGGGCTTCACGGCTGTCTATGACACCGGGTAAATCGACCCCGGGTATTGGAGGTTTTACGGCGTGGGAGCCTGTAGCGATGATGATATTTTCTCCCCTAAGGGTGATGTTCTCCCCTCCATGGGTCTTAACCACCACTTTTTTATCTTCAATGAGTCGGGCTTCCCCTTCTACTAAGTCTACCTTGTTGGCTGAAATCAGCTGTCCCAGCCCCTTGGTGAGTCGATCAACCACTTGATTCTTGTTTTGCTGGATTTTATCCCAGTCTAAGGAGTACTGCTCCACCTTGATACCGCTTTCTTCCCCATATTTCACTGTATTCAGGACACCGGCAACATGGATCAGGCTTTTCGTAGGGATGCAGCCCTCCTGCAAACAGGTGCCCCCCAGCTTATTTTTTTCCACCAAGGCTGTCCGAAGCCCCGCTTGGGCCGCCCGAATGGCCCCCTGATAACCCCCAGGCCCCCCGCCTATAATCAACACATCGCACGAGTTTGTAAGCGGCAAGATTATTACCTCCCTTTGGAATATGATTTCTATTGTTCCCCGCCTCTTTGACGGTTATAATTCCAGCCGTGGGCAGAGTATTTTTGTTCCATCAATTTAATTGCGGTGGATTTTTCCTCCGGAGTGAGTTCTCCGGGTGATAGTTTTATTCCCAATCCTATTTCAAATCCTTTCGCCATCCCTAGGGCCGCCTCCTGCGGCGTAACCGTGGGTTTGCATGCCTTTCTCAGTTCCGGATTGATGGCGGTGGCTTTCTTTTCTAAGGAATCCGCTAATCTTTGGCGGATTTTTTCGTTCTTGATGTTCATGGTTTGTAAAAGCCGGGATATATCCAATTCCAGCAGAATAGATCCGTGCTGCAGCAGGGCATTTTGTTTTCTCATTTGGGCGCTGCCCATAAGTTTTTTGCCCCTAACCTCCAGCTCATACCACGAGGGGGCATCGAAACAAGCTGCCGATCCCCTGGTTTTCCCCGATTTTGGGCGGGCAAGTTCGCCCGCAAGCCCCAGTTGTTTCAGCCCTGCAAGAAGTCCTTGGCTAAGGAATTTATATGTTTCCAGGACAGATCCCGGTAGGTATTCCAATTTAATGATTACGCTGTATGTAATTTCTTCATCATGGAGCACCGCCCTTCCCCCCGTGGGTCTCCGTACATAATCTATCCGCAGTTTGTGGCAGGCTTCCCTGTCCACTTCCCTCTCCAAATCCTGGGAATAGCCGATGGATACGGCCGGCGGATGCCAGGTGTAGAATCTGAGGGTGGGGGGTACTTCATCCTGGGCATGGTGCCGGAGAATGGCCTCGTCCACGGCCATGTTGTAGGATGCCGTGCCCGGACTGTCATCCATGATGAGCCGCCACGGGGCTTTGTAAATATACATTAGATACCCTCTCCCATCGAATATTTATTCATGCCCCAACTAGGG
>JAAYRB010000163.1 GCA_012519005.1 Clostridia bacterium | reverse complement strand
CAGTAATGATAATTTCCTGTACTTCTTCGACCTCATCTTCCGGTAGAGATTCTATCTCGGAGAGCATCTCTCCTACTCTTAATAGTAGGGCGTCTATACCCTTCCCGGTAACTGCAGATATGGGGAAAATCTCATACTGGCTTCCGAAGGTTTTTCTGAGTCTTTCAAGGTTGTCCTCCGCCCCCGGTAGATCCATCTTATTTGCCGCAATTACCTGTTTCCTTTGGGCAAGATTTTTGCTGTATGCCTTCAATTCCCCGTTGATCACTTTAAAATCCTCTAGTACATCCCGGCCTTCATACTGGGAGGTGTCCAAAACATGAATCAACAGCCTGGTCCTCTCCACATGGCGAAGAAATTTATGCCCCAACCCCTGGCCCTCATGGGCGCCCTCAATTAAACCTGGGATATCAGCAAGTACAAAGCTGGTCTCACCGGGCAAATAAACGGTTCCCAAATTAGGAACTAAGGTGGTGAAAGGGTAATCCGCTATCTTAGGCCTAGCCGCAGAAGCCCGGGAAATAAATGTTGACTTGCCTACATTGGGGAAACCTATCAGACCTACATCTGCTAGAAGTTTCAGCTCCAATTCGATTTCCCTTTCTTCACCGGGCTCGCCTTTTTCGGCAATACCCGGGACCCGATTTTGAGCGGAGGCAAAGCGCGCATTTCCTCTGCCGCCCCTTCCGCCCTTAGCGACTAATACTTCCTGATCATTATGTACCAAATCACAAACTACTTTTCCCGTACCCAAGTCCCGGATAATTGTACCCACCGGTACTCGAACTATAAGATCCGAACCGCCCCTCCCGTGACGTTTTTGACCCTCACCATGCCTACCCCTTTCCGCATGGTAATGGCTTTGATATTTAAAATCTATAAGGGTTCTTAAACCCTCATCAGTTCTGAATATCACATTCCCTCCCCGGCCGCCATCCCCGCCGCTGGGGCCGCCCTTAGGGATAAACTTCTCTCTTCTGAATGCTACTACTCCGTTTCCGCCATCACCCCCACGGACACGGACTCTAGCCCGATCATAAAACAATTTTAATCAACCTCTCTTCCCATAAGGTAAGTGGAAACCTCCAATTCTTTAATTTCCTCAATTACCTCCTTAGCATAACCAAGAGCCCGATCCGCCTTCCCCAACTGTAAATAGCTGTAGATGACCTGAAGGTGATTCAAGTAATCATGTTTTTGCCTTTGCATCAAATCCATTGTTTCTTTGGGAGTAAAGTATTCCTTTTTCATACCGCAATTTTTCCTTCCATTTTTTTTAAAGAAGAAGCCCCAGTAAAACAAGACAATGATTATATTTTTCATTATTTCCCTTTGATAACCTTTAGCCGCGGCGGCTTTTTACAATGGCACTGGGCCTGTTAAAATAATAAAACCCCTGGATGAATTACCAGGGGTATCATTGCCATGCCCTTTGGGGCTGCTAGCCCATCAATGCGGGGCTGTCATATATGCTGATCATTTTTCTATTTCTACCTCTGCGTTCATATCTTACATAGCCATCGGCCAGGGCGAAGAGGGTGTCATCCTTACCCCTACCCACATTAAATCCCGGGTGGATTCTGGTTCCCCTTTGGCGAACAAGGATATTGCCTGCCCTGACTGCCTGCCCATCGGATCTTTTTATCCCAAGCCTTTTGGATTTACTGTCCCTACCATTTCTGGAGCTGCCTACCCCTTTTTTAGTTGCAAACAGCTGGATATCCATTTTAATCATTTGATCGCACCTCCTTATTGACTACTCTTACGTATTCTCCATATTCTTCTTCCAGTGATTTTAGGCCCCAACACATGGTGTTGAGGATCGCGTCTGCAATCATTCTTTCTTTCCTCGGGATGTCCCCCGAGACTTTCAATTTCAAACTACCCTTATACTGTTTTACATTCACCAGATGAGTGAAATATTTTTTAAGTCCTATAGCTGCCGTTTGGGCAACTGCGGATACAGCAGCACATACTATATCCTTCCCATGGGGGGCAAAGCCCGCATGCCCCTGAATATTGAATCCGACTATTCTGCCTTCCCGGTCGGATTCTATATGGACATGGATCATCTTAGATCTCTATTTTTTCTATCATTATCCTGCTGTAGGGCTGCCTATGCCCCTGTTTGCGGCGGTAGCCCTTTTTTGCTTTATATTTGAATACTATAATTTTCTTTCCTTTTCCATGCTCAACAGCCTTGGCCTTGACCTTTGCACCCTCCACAAAGGGGGTCCCTACCTTAAACCCATCCTCGTCAGCCACAGCCAATACATGGTCCAGCTCAAAGGTTT
>JAAYRB010000162.1 GCA_012519005.1 Clostridia bacterium | reverse complement strand
AGTTTTAATGAATCCTGGTTGGTCTTGGGCTTTTTCTAGTCTTCTCTTGCTTGCCCCCTTGCTGAAATCGGGAAAGTATCCGATAAAAATACCATAGGCCAAAAATCCGGCGATGGTGGAGATATGCATATAGACTTTTCCACTCATTCCTTTATAAAGTAGGGCCTGCACTGCTCCGGCGATTGCTGATCCTCCGGCCAGAATAACTACCCCATATAAAAGGGCTGTAAAGAACGCCTTATGAGTCATGAAAAAGGATCGGGAGAAATCCGACTTCCCTCCGCGATACCCTACAATCACAATGAACCCCAGAAGGCTCACCAACATAGCGACCATCACCCGGGTTTCTGCTAGGGTGGTCAGCCGCACGATGCGGGCCGTATCCTGGGTGGGTTTCATACCTCCGAAGAAATACAATAAGAGAAATGTCACTGCACCCACGGCAATACCCAGGGAGTTTGCTGTTATAAACGATTTTGTGCTGTTGATCTTGCTTTTGGCCGCGGCGACAGCGGTGAGACTGAAAATCGCTCCCAATGCCAAAGAATACTGTAGGGAATTAAAAAGTAGGTTGTAGGCCTCCTGCTGCGGCCAGTCCATTTGAATCCTAATCATGGTTACAATTGAAAAGGCCAGGGCGCTGAACATGGCGGAGGGATATGCCCGGAATGAATTGGCCGCTCTTTTCATTGTCTTTGAAATGGATTTGATCAATGTACCGGTTTCACTCATTGTTTTTGCCCGCCTTTACTAAGATTTGTTTATTCATTTTAACACAGGGTTGGCGGCGGGGCTAGGCAGGCCCTTTTTAATCTAATGGGCTAATGGAAGGGTCGCAAGTGGGATAAATTATGACAGCAGAACAATGAGATGTTCAGGGTGGAAAGATAAAATAGGTTTGCTTTTAGAATCCCTAATATGGTAAAATCGGAAAAATACGCTTGAAAGCAGGGGAATATAATGTCGGAAAAACCTACATTTCATGAGGTGAAAGAAAAAAATCTGTCCACTTTGGAGCAATATGTTCCCATTGTGGCAAGGGTGCATGGGGGCAGCCATCCGGAATTCCATGAAGTCCATAAATTATTTGATGCCATCAATGAAAAACTAAGGGAAGCGGGATCAGGAAAGCCGGAGTTAGACGAAGAATTTATCCAATTACGTAAAACTACGGATAACTACAGAGTACCGGTAGATGTGTGCGAGAGTTATGAAACTGTATACAAGATGTTGGCGGAAATGGACAGGGCATATCAAGGGTAGGAAAAATGGTTGAAGGCATTTCGTAAGCGGCGGCGAGATTGGATGCTGTCATAGGAATGAAGCCAAGTTGAAAAAATATATGAGGGGGGATAATGAATAAAATGAATTTCAGATATCAACTAAATGAGATCCCCCCCAAAAGGGATTTAATCCTGCTGGGCCTCCAATGGCTGGTGATTGCGATACCATTTGTTGTTATTATTGGGAAGGCGGCAGCTGGACAGCACCTAAATGATCCCGCAGCGCAAACTCTATACCTTCAAAAACTTTTTTTTATAACAGCTGTCACTGTTCTTATACAGTTTCATTGGGGTCATGGTCTTCCTCTCATTGTTGGGCCGGCCACAGTTCTTCTGGTGGGTATTGCTGCCAGCCAAAGCAGCAGTATTGACACAATCAGCTCCTCCATAATGGTGGGTGGATTTGTGCTCATGGCTTTGAACAGGACCAGGTTGTTTAGCTATCTAAAGGATCTTTTTACACCAAGGGTAGTTGCCGGCACTCTGATTCTCATTGCTTTTACTCTGACACCCATGATTATGGATTTAATAACTGCCACCCGGGGTGGAGATACTGAATTTTTAAACCTGGTATTTGCCTTGGTTTTTGTTTATATCTTATTTATTGCTAATAAACATGCCCAGGGAATATGGAAGTCAACCTTAAATATTTGGGCTATTTTGATTGGGACATTGGTTTACAATTTCTTCTTTTCCATGAAAATAGTAAAAACCCCCGGCTTCAATTTGATTGCTCCATATTTTTATGATTTTACTTTTGGTCTAGCCTTTGATCCCGGCGTGATCATCTCATTTTTGTTTTGTTTCACGGCCCTTGCCATCAACGATCTAGGTTCCATTCAGTCCTTGAGTGAAATCATCAGACCTGACAGCAGAGATAAAAGAATTACCGCCGGTATCTTTGTTACCGGCTTGGGCAATATTTTAGCCGGCTTTTTCGGTGTTATTGGCCCGGTGAATTTTTCCCTGAGTCCCGGCGTTGTCATCAGCACAGGTTGCGCTTCAAGGTATACCTTAATACCCATGGCTTTGGGTCTGCTGGCAATATCTTTTTTCCCCGGGGTGATTGCTTTTATTGGTGCAATTCCTTCCGTTGTTTTGGGCAGCGTGCTGGTTTACATTATGTGTTCCCAGATAGCTGCCGGATTAGAAATCGCCTTCAATGCCCAGGGTGGGTTCACCCACGAGCAGGGCCTAGTCATGGGATTGGGCCTAATGTTGAGTATCATTGTGTCCTTTTTGCCCCCAGACACATTGAACACTTTTCCCGCTGTGTTGAGGCCCGTCCTTGGTAATGGCTTTGTCATGGGGGTTGTATCGGTTCTGATTATGGAACATCTAATTTTTAAAGAAAGAACTGAATAGACCGGGGTACCAATGATTTACATAACAACCGGATACTGAATAAAAGGTGGTGTGGAATTGCAGTTATATATACTTAGAAGGAAGAATTCCATAGCATTCCTGGGTGGATTTTTAATTGTATTGGCGTTTGTAAGCAAGATAGGCTTTGGAAATATAGATATTTTCGTATGGGCCCTTATTGCGGCTTCCATTTTAGGGGCCGCACCCATTGCCATACAGGCCTACCAGGCATTAAAAATTAAGGTAGTGAGTATTGATGTTTTGGTGACCGTTGCAGTGGTGGGAGCATTTTTAATTAACAATTATGAGGAAGCCGCCATTGTAACATTTTTATTTCTCTTCGGAGCCTATCTGGAACAGCGTACATTGAATCAAACCCGTTCCGCTATCAAAGAACTTACAGAAATGGCACCGGAAAATGCATTGAAGCAAAGGGAAAACGGTGAATTTGAAGAGGTAGAGGTGGATGAAGTTGATGTGGGCGATGTCCTGCTGGTTAAAACCGGTGCCAGAGTGCCCGTTGACGGTACAGTATTGACCGGTGAAGGCCATGTCAATGAAGCCAGCATTACCGGCGAATCCATTCCTGTGGGTAAAAAAGCAGATTCAAAGGTTTTTGCTGGGACAATTTTGGAAAATGGTACCATTCAAATTGCCGCTGATCGTGTGGGGGAGGATACTACCTTCGGCAAGATTATTGAATTGGTAGAGGAAGCCCAGGATTCAAAATCCGAGGCGGAACGCTTTATTGATAGATTTTCAAAATATTATACTCCCGCCGTCCTGGTTCTTGCCTTTATGGTATGGTTTTTCTCGAAAAATGTGGAGCTGGCAATCACAATTTTGGTTCTGGGATGTCCCGGTGCTTTGGTCATCGGTGTGCCGGTTTCGAATGTTGCGGGGATCGGAAATGGAGCACGGAACGGTGTTCTTTTAAAGGGCAGTGAGGTGATCCATGATTTCAGTAGGGTCCACTCCGTGGCATTTGATAAAACCGGCACCCTAACAATGGGTAACCCGAAAGTAGCGGATATAGAATATTATTCGCAGGATACTGAAAAGGCCCTGGGATACCTTGCTAGTATTGAAAGGGAATCGGATCACCCCTTGGCCAAGGCAGTTGTGGAGTATATCGGCGATACGAGGCTCCATAATGTGACTAGCACGAATGTGGTTAAAGGCGGCGGGATTATTGCCGATATTGACGGTCATAGGGTTGCCGTCGGCAATGTTTCACTGATGGAAGGAGAAAATGTCCATTTGGATGATAAAGCCCGGGATGATATTGACCGTTTTGAGAAAAGGGGAAACTCTCTTGTTCTGACATCAGTGGACGGTGAATTGATAATCCTGATGGGAATCCGTGACCAGATTCGTTCCGGTGTGAAAGAGGATCTCAGCAGGTTGAAGGCCCTGGGTGTCAAAAATTTGATGGTCCTGTCCGGAGACAACCAGGGGACTGTGGATTTGATTGCGAAGGAGCTGGGTTTGACGGAAGCTCATGGGCATATGCTGCCGGAGGATAAATCTGCCTATATTGCCCAGCTGCAGGGCAAGGGCCAAATCGTGGCCTTTGTTGGAGATGGCGTGAACGACAGCCCCTCGCTGGCCTTGGCGGATATTGGTATTGCCATGGGCGGCGGGACCGATGTGGCCATCGAAACCTCCGATGTGGTGCTGATGAATTCCGATTTCAGTCGTTTGCCCCATGCACTGGGCCTTACAAAAGCCACGGCCAATAATATGTTCCAAAATATATTTATAGCTGTGGGGGTTGTGGTGCTTTTATTGATCGGTGTATTCTTCAGCGAATGGGTGAATATGTCCGTGGGGATGTTGGTGCATGAATTGAGTATCCTTGCAGTAATCGTCAATGGGATGAGACTGCTTAGGTACAGATTAAAATATTGAGTAAAAGGAGGGGTGTAAATGCACAAGGCAACAATTCAATTGGAGGGATTATCCTGCCCATCATGTCAACAGAAAATTGATAAGGCAGTAAAATCAGTAAATGGCGTGGACAAGGACAGTGTAAAAGTTTTATTTAATTCGGGCAAGGTAAAATTGAATTTTGACTCCGGTGTAGGATCAATAGAAGACATTGAAAAAGCCATCACCGTGCAGGGATATGAAGTTTTAAAATCCCAAGTGAAGGCCATATAAATTTTGAAAAAACCGCAAGACGACTCTTCTGGTAATCAGGAATGTGGATCCTGTACCTTGGGGGTCGTCTTTTTCATTTTTCTTTTTTAGGAATGACATTGTAATAGACGGTCAAAAAAACGCATACTTTTGATTCAGCGGGATATTATGAAGCCGGGAGGCAGAAAATTGATTTTAATAAAAACTTTCCGTATAAAATGGCGTCCATTGGCCCTAATTATTCTTATGGCAATGATATCCATGTTTTTATATTATTTTATATCCAATGTCATTCAAAACCGTGCCGTGGAGGCCATGTCTTGGGCTTTGGCTAATAAAGTTGTGGTCATTGATCCCGGTCACGGCGGCCCCGATGGGGGTGGGAAGGGCCCCGGAGGCACACTGGAAAAAGGTGTAACCTTGGAATTCAGCAAGAGGCTGGCCCTGAAATTCAGTCAGGCGGGCAGTGCGGTAATTATGACCAGGGAAGATGATTCCGACCTCAGCAAGGGAGGGGGAACCATTGCCCAGAGAAAGAAGGAAGATCTAAAAAATCGGGTGGAGCTGGCCAAAAAGAATAATGCGGATGTATATATAAGTATTCACACCAACTGTTTTGGCACAAGGTGGACCGGCGCACAAACATTCCACCATCCCAAATCAGATGAAGGCAAAAAGTTGGCTAAGAGTGTACAGGATGAAATCATACGCGTCATGGGCAATACCCAGCGAACCCATCTGCCCCTAGAACCATATATTTTGCGTAATCTGGATATGCCGGCGGTTATTGTGGAGGTGGGCTTTCTATCCAACCCAAGGGAAGAGAAATTGCTGCAGGATTTGCAATACCAAGATAAAATGGCCTTTGCCATCTATGCCGGGGTGGTGAAGTATTTTGCCGGTGGCGATGACGAAGACAATGAAGGCATCACGCCCGCTGGTTAAATTAGGTATATTGTCTTATAATAAGTGGTAGCTAGCTGGTGGGAGCAATACCCCCTGGAGGTGGATTTATTGGGTAAAATTATTCATGGGAGCTTGGTTCCCCACCCGCCAATCATTGTGCCGGAAATAGGTGGGAGTGAGCTCTCTAAGGTTAAAGATACGGTGGACGGCATGAAAAAATTTAGTGAATCCTTGAAAGGACTGGACCCCGACGCATTGGTGATTATTTCGCCCCATGCACCGGTCATTGAGGATGCTGTGGCGGTGAACCAGATACCCATACTGAGGGGTGATTTTGGTTCTTTTTCCGCAAGGGGAGTAAATTTCGAGGTGGAAAATGATCTCGATCTGAGCGAATTGATTTTGGATAAAGGTGGAGAATTGGGGTTGCCCATGGATACCATCAACGCCAATTTACTAAGGGCCAGCAGGACAACCAGTATATTGGATCATGGTATTATGGTGCCCCTGTATTATTTAAGAGAGGCAGGGTTGGATTGCCCCTTGGTTCCCATATCCATCAGCTTCCAACCCCTAAAGGATATGTATTTATTCGGTATGGCTGTAAAGGAAGCCGTGGAGGCTGCAGGTAGGAATGTGGCAATAATTGCCAGCGGGGATCTCTCTCACCGTCTGCTTCCTTCCGCACCCTCCGGCTATGCGCCGGAAGGAATCCTCTTTGATGAAAAAATAAGGCAGACGGTGGAGGAAAGAGATCCCATGATCCTGCTCAATATGTCCGATGAATTCATCCATAAAGCGGGGCAGTGCGGCTTGCGGCCTCTCTTGATGCTTCTGGGTGCTTTTGAAGGGCGGGGGCTGGACAGTGTCTTACATTCCTATGAGGGCCCCTTCGGTGTTGGATATATGGTGGCTGAGTTTTTCCCCACAGGTTGTGATAGCGAGAGAGAATATGCCCATAAGATATTTGGGGGGTGAAAAATTGAAAACTTCATATCAGGTCAAATTGGCTTCAGAGAGTCTGAGTACCTATTTATTGGAAGGGGAGATAATGCCTATTCCAGAGAATGTTCCCGAGGACTTGACAAGGCCTGCGGGTGCCTTTGTGACCCTGAAAAAGGGAGGGGGGCTCCGGGGGTGTATCGGTACAATCATGCCCACCAAGGAGACTGCCGCCGAAGAGATAATCATGAACGCCATCAGCGCCGGAACAAAAGACCCCCGTTTCCCTCCTGTAGAACCGAAGGAATTGGGGGACATTACTATCTCAGTGGATGTCCTGGGCGAAGCAAAACCAATAAAAGAGCTTACGGAGTTGGATCCCAAACGATTCGGTATAATCGTGAGGAAGGGAGCAAGGATGGGTGTGCTGCTTCCGGATTTGGAAGGTGTTGATTCTGTCAATGAGCAAATTAATATTGCTAAGCAGAAAGCTGGCATTTCTCCCTTTGAGAATTGTGAGATAGAAAAATTCGAAGTAATCCGGTATGTATGAGTGGAAAGGGTGAAGGACTATCAAGGAAGCCCTATGGTATGAGAAGCTAGAAAATAAAACCGTACGCTGTCAGCTCTGTCCCCATGGCTGTGCCATCAAGCCCGGAGATCGGGGAATCTGCCGGGTGAGGGAAAATAGGGGCGGGAAGCTTTTTGCCACAAATTATGGAAAAGCCGGCGGCTTTGCCGTTGACCCCATGGAGAAGAAGCCCCTATATAATTTTTATCCCGGAAGCTATGTGGTATCCGCAGGTGCTAGGGGCTGTAATTTCAGCTGTGAATTCTGTCAAAACTGGCAGTTGGCCCGGGGGGAATCCCGGGAAACCGATATATCTCCCCACTCAATGATCCATGTGGCAGAAAGGCATCAAAAAACACATGATGTGGTGGGGCTGGCCTATACCTATTCCGAGCCCTTCATGTGGTATGAGTTTGTTCTAGACACTTCAAGGCTTGCAGAGGAGGCAGGCCTTAAAAATATTATGGTGACCAATGGATTTGTACGGGAAAAACCTCTTCGGCGTCTCCTTCCCCATATTGATGCCATGAATATTGATGTGAAGGGGTTCACTGAGGAGTTTTATCGTGAAATCATTCATGGTTCCCTCAAGCCTGTATTGCGAACTGCGGAGATGGCCAAGGAAAGCGGCTGCCATGTGGAGATCACGACCCTTTTGATTCCCGGCCTGAATGATTCCCACGGGGAATTGAAGCAGCTGGTGGATTGGGTGTCTGATTCCCTTGGTAAGGGGACTCCCCTTCACTTTTCCCGTTATTTCCCCAATCATAGGATGGATATCCCCGCTACCT
>JAAYRB010000161.1 GCA_012519005.1 Clostridia bacterium | reverse complement strand
GGCCATGAAGATGTTGAATGGGGGTAAGCAGATGAGAAGCGATTGGTACTTCCCCCTTTGCATCGGTAGTGAGAGGCTAATGGTGGATGGGGAGAAGGCCCATCCCACACAGAAGCCCGAGGCGCTGCTTTATAGGGTAATTCTTTCATCCACGGATGTTGATGATATAGTCCTGGACCCCTTCTTTGGTACGGGGACCACCGGGGCCGTGGCAAAAAAACTTGGACGCCGCTTCATCGGCATTGAAAGGGAAAAAGTCTATGTGGACTTGGCCAAAGAAAGAATAGATGGCATCGACACAGCTGTTTCCACAGAGGATCTATCGGTGACCCCATCAAAAAGAGATTTGCCCAGGGTCCCCTTTGGGAAGCTGGTGGAAGTTGGGTATTTGAACCTTGGGGAAACCCTGTACTCTAGAGAAAGGCGGCACGAGGCTGCTATTTATGTGGATGGAGCATTGAAGGCCAAGGACTTCCGCGGTTCCATCCATCAGGTCGGTGCGTACGTCCAGGGAAGAAAATCTTGCAACGGCTGGGATTTTTGGTATGTGGAAAGGGATGGGGAATTGGTATCCATCGATGATCTAAGGGAGAAATACAGGGATAAATTTTACTGATCCTTGGGTATTGACAAGGTGAGGCTTGGTTTCCCTCGGTATTGAACAGCAATCATGGGAATTTCCATCCCCTCATCCATCTATTTTCAGTAATCCCTTTGGCAGGATAAAATAATGATGTGCCGCATCTTTGTTGATGGGGGAAAGATATGCTATAATGCCAATGTTAGAAAAGGTATGACAATATAATGTCTTCGGGGGGAGGGAGCTAAGTGACAGTACATATCCGTACTTTGGTAAAGGGATCTGCCCAAAAAACCATAGATTACGGTGGATGCGGTGAATGTCAGGCTTCATGCCAATCAGCCTGTAAGACTTCTTGCACCGTCGGAAATCAATCTTGTGAAAAATAAAACGCCCACACCGGTGGGTGTAATTTTTTGTCTGGGGGGTATAGGTTGTGGGGTTGGGGATGGACAGAATGGAAACCATACGTACAGATTGGAATAGGGATATCCATAAATTTAAATTTGAGGAATTACATATCCTTCTGGATATCAACAGCGGAAGCGTTCATATAATTGATGAGGCAACCTGGGATTTGCTTGAAGCCCTTGAGAAGCTGGATGGAAATATTTCTCTGGCGATAAGGGAACTCCACCACCGATATCCCCGGGAGGAGCTTTGGGCCATTGTCTCTCAGCTCAAATCTCTTTCAGAGCAGGAACTGCTCTTTACCAGCGACAGCTGGGCCTGGCGCAGGGCGGATAAATTCAGTGATGATAGGGTTAAATCTCTATGTCTTCATGTATCCCATGATTGCAATATGAGATGCGGCTATTGTTTTGCCGGGGATGGGAGTTTTGGGGGCGATAAATCCCTCATGTCCGGGGATGTGGGGGAAGCGGCCATAGATTTTTTATTGGAAAACTCCCGGAGAAAGCATCTAGAGGTGGATTTTTTTGGTGGGGAGCCCCTCTTGAATTTTGATGTGGTAGAGCATCTCACGGAATATGGGATCAGGGAGGCTGAGGAAAAGGGGAAGATTATCCGGTTCACCTTGACCACCAACTGCCTACTCTTGGATGAGAGAGTGATGGATTATCTTGATAAATATTCCATGCAGGTGATCTTAAGCCTTGATGGGCGAAGGGAAACCAATGATCGGGTACGAATGGTGGGGATGGGAAAAAGCAGCTATGATATTATCGTGCCAAAGATTTTAGATCTCACCCAGTCTCGGGGATATGACAATTATTATGTCCGGGGTACCTATACCCGGAAAAACATGGATTTCAGTGATGATGTCTTTCATCTCATGGATCTGGGTCTAGAGCATATTTCCCTGGAGCCCGTGGTGGCTCCCCCGGAGGAATTCGGTTTTACCCGGGAAGATATACCGAAATTGGAGAAGGAATACGAGATCCTCACCCTAGGGTTGCTTGAAAGGCTTAAAGGCGGCGAAGAGGTGGATTTCTTCCATTTCAATATTGATTTTTCCGGCGGCCCCTGTATTCCCAGAATAGTCAGGGGATGCAGTGCTGGTGTGGGATATTTTGCCGTGGACCCCAGCGGGGATCTTTATCCATGTCATCAGTTTGTGGGTGACAAGAATTACTGGATGGGGGATGTCTTTTCTGGCCTGCAAAAGCATAAACTCCAGGAGGAATTCCAACAGGCACATATTTACAATAAGCCCCTTTGCAAAGGGTGCTGGGCAAGGTTTTACTGCAGCGGGGGATGCCATGCAAATGCTTCAGCATATATGGGGAGCCTTGATGAGCCCTATGATATTGCCTGTAGTTTGCAAAAGAAGAGGATCGAATGCGGTATTTACTACCAACTAAAAAAAGATTTTCTGTAACCATTGACCTGCCTTATGTACAGAATATAATGTAAATCATTTCCTCGGTATACTTCAATTTTAATAGGAGGATTATAGTAAAATATGCAGAATAGGGTAGAAGGTTTTTAAAATCTTATAGTGTGTGCCGTGGCAATTTTTATTTAGGCATATACTGAAAAAGGTGGTTGTGCTGTGACTGATCAGGCATCTAAGGAAACATCAAAGGAAGGTTCAAAAGAAGACAATATGAAACCCAGTGTGATCTTGAGCAAGCCCCTTTATCTTATTGCTGCGATGGTTCTGGTTATTGTATTTGTCGCCGTGGCGGCAGGATACCCCAATGCCTATGCCGTTTCTATAGACGGTGAAGAGGTGGCATTGGTAGAGAGTCCCGAAGTGGCGGAAGAGGTATTGGAGGAAATTATCCTGGATTTGGGAAAAGGCAGAGAGGTTGCATTGGGTGCGGACATAGGATACAAGAAGATACACAGCAAGGATGAAACAGCATCCAATGGAGAGTTGTCAAAGATATTCAAGGAACATCTGAATTTTCTCTGTGAAGCAGCAGCTGTTACCGTGGACGGTGAGCCAAAGGTTTGGGTAGAAGATGAGGAGACCGCAGAGAGGGTAATTGAAAGAATCCGGAAGTGCTTTGTTCCTGAGGGTGAAATCGAATTAGTCCGTGTGGATTTTGAGGAAAAAGTTGAAAGCCAGAAGGGCAGAGTGAATGCGGAAAAGATAGTGGATGCGGCGGCGGCTGAGGAACTGCTGAGAAATGGTAAGGTAAAGGTGACTTCCCACATAATCGAGGAAGGGGATAGTCTCTGGACCATTGCCCGGGCCAACAATACCAGGGTGAAACATATTCTGGAGGCCAATCCAGGTCTCAGTGAGGACAGCATACTGTCTTTGGGGCAGGAAGTGAAGCTTACCAAAACTGAGCCCATGGTCAATGTAATAGCGGAATACAATAAGACTGTAGTGAAGGAGATACCCAAGGAAACAAAATACCGCGATGATGGGAATTTGCAATCCGGTAAGACCAAGGTGATCAAGAAGGGCGAGGATGGGGAGAAAGAGGTTGTCTACCATGTAGTCACTACCAATGGTGTAAATATTTCCGCAGAACCGGTGAGTAAAAAAGTTACCAAGGAGCCGGTTGCTGAGCTGGTAGCCAAGGGGACCAAAAAGACTACCAGGGCAAATTACACTGTTGCTTCCAGGAGCAGCAGCGGAGGCGGGGGAGGCAGTCTCTCCTGGCCAACCAGGGGAAGTATCAGCTCCAGGTACGGCTATAGAGGTAGAGAGTTTCATGGGGCTATTGATATAGCCGCAAGATCCGGTACCCCCATTACAGCAGCAGCAGGTGGAACTGTCACCACCGCCGGCTGGGGAGGGGGCTATGGTAACCAGATAGTTATCAACCATGGTGGCGGCATGTCCACCAGGTATGCCCATTGTTCCGCCCTTAATGTGAAGGTAGGGCAGAAGGTCTCCCAAGGCCAGGTCATAGGCCGGGTTGGGGCCACAGGCAGGGCCACAGGAGCCCATCTTCATTTTGAGGTTATGGTAAACGGTGCGAAGAAAAATCCAATAAATTATCTAAGGTAGGCTAATCCCCTGTCATTCAAAGGCAGGGGATAATTTTATATGTAAATTTGATGATTAGGATTTTCCCCTAAGGTTTATTGGCTTTATTGGGCGGAATCCGTATATACTAAATATAAAGTTTTTCAGAGGTGATTGTATGGAATATGATGTGGCAATTATCGGTGGAGGTCCGGCGGGTTTTACGGCGGGGATATATTCGGGTAGGGCCGGCCTGAAAACGGTAATTTTAGAGAAAACAGCCCCTGGGGGGCAGGTGGCCTTGACAAATATTATAGAGAATTATCCTGGATTTCCCGGCGGTATTGAGGGGCCTGATCTTATGGCAAAATTTATGCAGCAGGCTATGGATTTCCAAGTGGAATTGGAAATGGGTCCCGTACTGGGTCTTGATACATCCCCTGAGGGGCTTGAGATTAAGACAGATTCCGGAACGTATGCTGTAAAGGCGGCCGTTGTGGCCACCGGGGCCGATGCCAGGG
>JAAYRB010000160.1 GCA_012519005.1 Clostridia bacterium | reverse complement strand
TGATGGTGGTACGGAAGTTACTATTCGGGGAAGCAATTTCAAAAGGGGTATTGTGGTGACCGTAGGTGGTATAGAAGCCTTGGAAGTTCAGCTGTTGGATGGGAATACCATCAAAGCGGTAACACCTTCCCACACCCGGGGCCCTAAAGATGTAACCGTTGTAAATACTGACGGAGGCAATGCCACTCTGGAGGGCGGCTTCAACTATAGGGATGAACCAGGAACCCCCGGTTGGCTGAGAGCCTACACCCATGACGCCCATACAGTTAGGCTGGAATGGGAGGAGGCGGATTTTGCCAATTATTATGAAATCTACACAGGGACAAGCAGTACTGAGAGGGATCTTCGTTTTGTGGATCAGACTAAATCCCGCGATACTGAGTATTATGTCACAGATTTAAATCCCAATACCAGATACTATTTCCAGGTGAGGGCGGTGAACGAGCTGGGTATCTCCCAGTTTACCGGTAATGCCGACGCTAAAACAGATAGGGGACGCAGTAAGACAGAAACCAGGATTAAGAAGGACATTCAGATAGTTATGGCACCAAATAGGGCCGTGGTGATGATTCCTGATAGGAGGGCCATGGAAGGTTATGATTACTTCTTTGATTTATCCGGCCCCCGGTACCAGAATGCGGCGGTCAAGGCCTTACAGCTAAATGGGAATGTGGCCAAGGATCTAAATCAGGCCATATATCTAAAATTAGATGATGGGGAGATAATCATACCCCCCGGCGTTTGGAATGTTCCAGAGCTAAACAATTTAAGTGCCAGGGACAGATCTAGGGCTGTGGTGCGGTTTGTTGTGGAAGACATGGGTCCCAGGGAAGTGGAAAGGGCTCTAAGGATTATTGGCGGAGGAGCCCAGGCGGCTTCCCGCGCCCATGCCCTCCATTTGGAAGTGCAGTCATCGGGTATGTTGAGAAAGTCGGCGTATTTCCCCACAACTGTGGAAATGGGGTTCAATGTACCGGTGGGTACAGCCAACCGTCCGACGGCTCGGATATATAAACATGACTCCGGAGGAATATGGTCCGCCGCTCAACCGGTACAGCGTCTGGGGGATAGGCTTTCCCACCGCATCTTCAGGCCTGCTGCTTTATTATTGGTCTATTAGGGGGGTTCAATAAATGGATTTATACAGGATAACGATCAAGGAACGGATGCCGAAATTTACACTTGTTATGCTTGCGTTGGTAGTGATCACCCTTCTATTTATCCTGCACCAACCGGCCTATGCCAGTACCAGCTGGGCCGGCGGTATCTATGTGGGCCCGGCCCAAGAGGGTAAGGCTATAAATATTCGGGACAGACAAGGAAATCATCGGGTGTATTCCTTGGCACCTTATGTATCCATCAGTATCAACGGCGGCAGTGCCCGTTTGGGGGATTTATATAATGGACTTGAGGTAAGTGTCACTCTCAAGGATGGTAAGGCGGCCATTATTCGGGGGATGGATGCTCAATCGGCTGATATTCATCCCGTTGCCCAGCTTATGGAAGCCAAGGCTATCCATGGGGAGATTAGGAATGTTAATCTTTCTGGGGAGGAGCTCACTATATTTTCCGAAGATGAATGGCAAGTATACAGTTTTGACCAAAATACGGTGATAGTGAAGGAAAGAATCTCTGTTCCTCCAGAAAGAATTTATGTGGGGGATACAGTCAGGGCCCATGTGGAGGGCGGCGGTTATCTTTCCCGTGTAGAGATTTATGGAAATAGTAACAATATAAGAGATGTTTTTAAAGGAAAGATAGCAGGGATAAACCCCGTAAGAAGCCAATTGATTCTCAAAGATGTTGCTTCCTATTTTTATGGCAGCTGGTATCCGGAAGCTCCCATCATGCTTTTGGATATTGATCCAAAGGCACCCATCTATGCCGGTCATACTTTCCTGGGATGGGAGGGTCTAGAGAGGGCTCCCTTGGGACAAGAAATATATGTGGCAGCAGCCAATGGTTATGCCGGCCTAAAGGGTGTAAAACTGCTTTACAAAGAGGGTCCGGCTAGGTTTAACAATAATTATATTCACGAATTGGATTTGGCGGCGGGTTATATTGCTCTGAAGGAGGGTGCCGGGGGGGGAAGTTATGGCCCGGGTACTATAATCCTGAGGAACGGTAAGTTGGTGGAAGGTGAAGGGCTGGATGAGGATTCCCACGTTTTTCTCGAAACCAATACAAAAAATGATTTT
>JAAYRB010000023.1 GCA_012519005.1 Clostridia bacterium | reverse complement strand
CGTGAGCAAGGTAGGGTTGCCAGATGAAAGGGAGATACATCTTCCCCCCACTTCCCTTGCCACTGCTTCAACGGAATCCCTTGCCACCTTATCACCATCGGTGATCAATATAACCTTGCGCCTCTTCATGGCCTCATCCCTGGGGGTTAAAAACAACGGCCATAACATAACCGAAAACCACCGCCGCCGCGATACCCCCGGCATTGGCGGCTATACCGCCGCTGAATATTCCCAAAAACCCCTCTGTCCCGATGGCCTCCAATACCCCCTGGGTCAAACCATGGCCAAAACCAGTTAATGGAATGGTGGCCCCGGTACCGCCGAAATCAATGAGGGGTTGATACAGGCCAAAAGCACTGACGATTGCCCCGGTAGTCACATAACCCACAAGAATATGCCCTGTGCTGATATTATAGGGAGTCAGGTCCATAATCAGCTGACCGATGAGGCACAGGACACCTCCGACTAAAAAAGCAAATAAAATAGACATTTTGCATCAACCCTTTACATAACGGATTTTTATGCTGCCTCCAATACTCACTGGGGATCAGCAGCTTCTATGACCAGCCCATGCCCGATACCAGGTATGGTTTCACCCTGTTGGATACTGGTTGAGCTCAGCAATGCCCCAGTACCCACCACTAAAATACGTTTGTATTTACCCTTGCGTAGAGTGTCAAGTAAATGCCCGGCCACAACCACCCCGGAACAAGCACATCCGCTTCCCCCGGAATGGGTATCTTGGTCGGGATTGTAGATAAGGATGCCGCAGTCATTAAAAACACCGGAAATATTAAAACCTTTCTCTGACGCCAGATCCAAGGATATGGAATGCCCCACATATCCCAGGTCACCGGTGACTATCAAATCGTAATCCTTTACGCTCCGACCCGTATCCTGCAGATGGGTGACGATGGTATCCACCGCCGCCGGGGCCATAGCCGCCCCTAGATTAGCCGCATCTTTGATCCCACCATCGATCACTTTTCCCACGGTGGCATGGGTAATATGGGGGCCCTTTCCCTCATTTCCCAGCAAAAAAGCCGCCGCCCCGGTAACCGTCCTTTGGGAAGTCATGGGCTTTTGGACACCCTGTTCCGTGGGAAATCTAAACTGCCTCTCAGCGGTACAATAATGGCTGGAAGTTGCCGCTGTGACCTTTGCCGCAAACCCCCCATCAATAACCATGGATGCCAGCACCAAACCCTCCAGCATGGTGGAACATGCACCATATAATCCCAGATATGGTATACCCAAAGTGCTGGCGGCAAAATTTGAAGTGATGGTTTGATTAAGTAAATCCCCTGAAAATAAAAAATCCACATCCTTTGGTGCTAGATTGTTTTTTTCCAACATCATTTTTATAACTTCTTCAATCAACTTTCTCTCAGCTTTTTCCCAACTATCCTCGCCGAAATACATATCATCAATAACTCTGTCAAAGGTATCCCCCAGGGGCCCTTCCCCTTCCTTTGGACCCACTATGGATCTGGCATCAAGAATCACCGGGGGAATAGAAAATTTTAAAGTACGCTCACCGATCTTTTTTAGCTGACTCATCCTTTTCCCCCTTACATAAATGTGAAAGCTACCAGTCCAACAATAATAGAGGTTATGAAACCGTAGACCAGCACGGGGCCGGCAATGGAAAACATTTTTGAAGCAACACCGAAAATGAAACCCTCCCGTTTAAACTCCATGGCCGGGGCCACAATAGAGTTTGCGAAACCGGTTATGGGTACTATGGCGCCGGCCCCTCCAAATTTCACGATACGATCATAAACTCCAATGCCCGTCAAAAATGCCCCGGAGAAAATCATCAGGATAACCACCACCGTATTGGCATCCCTCTCCAAAAGTCCCGCGTTGGAAAAGAGATTGAAAAATACCTGGGCAATGGCGGTTATTATACCGCCCACAAAAAAAGCACTGGCACAGTTTTTCAGAAGCGGTTTTTTTGGAGCATGCTTTTTTACAATGGTCTGGTACTCCTGCTGATCATATTGCTGTTGGGATTGTTTCACCTGACTTTTTAGCTTCTTTCCCTGGGCCTCATGGGAATTATTTGAGTCTGTCACCTTCCGCCACCTCCTTTAAGTATTTTTTCCACCATGGTGCTAATTATTCAGCAACGGGGAAAAGCTTTTGCACATAAAAAAAAGGTGCCCTTGGCACCTCCCATATCCCGTTAAGGCTTTTACAAACCCCGGTAAATTATTAAACTCCTTGTGAGCCTTTTGATTTGTCCCCTTCTGACACAATTTTTTTCAGTGCCACCAAGGCCTGTCTTTCTATTCTTGATACCTGCACCTGGGATAGGCCGATGTCTTTGGCCACCTCGCTTTGGGTTTTGTCCTGTATGAACCTCATGATCAGAACCTTGCGGTGTTTCTCAGTGAGTCTCTGCAAGATATCCCTGAGAGCAATTTTGTCAAACCAAACCGCCTCGTCATCCTTCTCATTTCTCAATTGGTCCAGGACATAGATGGGGTCCCCATCGTCCTGGTAGAGAGTGTCATGAATTGATGTAGGGGATTGTATGGCCTCCGATGCCGTGACAATTTCCTCCATAGACACCCCTAGGGAGTCTGATATTTCCTGTATGGTGGGTTCTCTCCCAAATTCCTTGGTGAGTTCCTCCCTTTTCCTGTTAACATCATAGGCGATCTTTTTAAGTGATCTGCTCACCTTCACTGGACTATCATCCCTTAGAAATCTCCTTATTTCCCCAATAATCATAGGCACAGCATATGTGGAGAATTTCACATCATAGGTTAGGTCGAATTTGTCTATGGCTTTAATCAGCCCGATAGTCCCTATTTGAAATAAATCCTCCAGTTCATATCCGCGATTATCGAATCTGCGGACAAGGTTAAAAACAAGCTTTAGATTGCAGTTAATCAGTCTTTCCCTGGCCTTCTCATCCCCGTCCTGAGTTTTTTGAAGGAGTTCCTTAGTTTCATCATTGGTGAGCAGCGGAAAACGGGGAAGATTCATATCCACTAATTTCATCATAGAATCATCCTTTTTCCTTTGGGGACATTTTCAATGGAGAAATTTTTTTAGACATTTTCACGGTGGTGCCCCCACCCTTGTGTGAATTAACTTCCAGTTCATCCATAAAAGATTTCATAAATACAAAACCCAAACCCATCCTTTCGGGGTCTGTGGAATAAGCGGCACTGAGGGCTTTTTCTATATCCTCGATTCCCCTACCCTCATCTCTAACTATTATTTCCATTATTTGTTCATATAAAATCATGCTAACCCAAACTTTTCCTATGGGTTTATTATTATAACCATGTATGATGGCATTCGATACGGCCTCAGAAACAGCGATCTTGATTTCTTCTAGATCGTTGAGGGTCAAATCCAGCTGAGCAGCAAAGGAAGCAGCGGCCACCCTTGAGAGGCCAACATTTTCTGGAACACTTAAAAATTCCACCTGGAAGTAGTTGATAACAGAACGATTTTGTACTTTCTCCAGCATACTCCCATCCCCTTTCAAGTTAAGTCCGCCAAGGCCGATCTTTCATTTTCGTAGATATCAATGATCCTTTTAATCCCTGAGAATTCCAGTACCTTGGTAATTTGTGGTCCAGCACCAACAATGGCCATATTTCCCTTCCCCCGATTGATTATTTTGTATCTCCCTATAATTGCCCCTAGGCCGGAACTATCTATAAAGGATACTTTTCTCATATCCAAAAGTAGGTTGACAATCCCACCTTTATCTAGACAGCCGTCCACCCGTTGACGAAATTCTTCGGACATTACCAAGTCAAATTCACCGGTAAGTTCCACAATTAGGGTTTTGCCCGTGGTTCTCGTCTTTATCTTCAACGGTAGGTCTACCTCCCTAAAATAATAATGCCCTAAGATCTCTATAGAGGCAGAATTCCACAGTGAAAATTAGAAAGCCTGCAAATTATTGGAAAAAGAATGTCGTTAACAGCCTTTCTTTGTAACCTCCAATTCTATGAGACGGCACAAAAAGCAAAACCCCCAATAGGGGGATTTATAAACAGTGATCACCCGGGGGTCAATTCCTAAGTAAATAACTGCTTAATTTATTACAAAAACCGCATTCAGAACTTTTTTAAGCTGTTGAAATAAAGTGCATCGCCCCACATCTTGGGAGGCAACAAGGGGAACAGAACTCATTTCCTTTTTACCTTTCAATACAACAGCACGGCCAACCTCCATACCTTTTTCTATGGGTGCCTCCACCATTTTTGGAAGATCCAGCCGTACCTCGTGGGCTTCCTCATCTCCCTTGGGAACGGCAATTCCCACGGGATCCAAGGGCACTACATGAACATGCTCTTGAATGCCCTTCCCAACTTCAATCTGTGCCACTTCCTGGTCCTTTTCAAAAAACATTTTAAATTCATATTTTGCAAAACCATGCCTTAAGAGATTCATGGATTGGGTAAAATGCCCATTCCGCTCATCTACCCCCATGACAACACTGATCAAATCCAGACCGTCCTTTTCCGCCACCGCGGTAAGATTTCTTTTAGCGGCTGAGGTTGTGCCAGTCTTCAGGCCCTTTGTTCCTTCAAACCACCAAAGAAGCTTATTTGTATTATGCAAAACCAGCAGCTTCGGTTCTTCCCTGAAGGTGTATTCTTTTATAGTGGTAAAATCCGTCATATGAGGAAGGGTAAGGGCGTAGCGCGCCATAAGTGAAAGATCATAGGCCGTGGTATAGTGATCGTCATCATGCAGCCCATGGGAATTTGTGAAATTGGTGTTCTTTGCCCCCAATTCTTTGGCTTTTTTTGTCATCATATCTGCAAAGGCTTTATCAGTCCCGGCCAGATGCTCCGCCACAGCAACACTGCAGTCGTTGGCTGATCCCACAGCGATGGCAATGAGCATCTCTTTTAATGTAAATTCCTCACCGGGTTCCAACCACACCTGGGTACCCCCATAGCCGCAGGCATATTCACTGGAGATAACCATATCCTCCAGATTGGCTTTGCCATCCCTTACTGCCTCTAAGGCCAAAATCATGGTCATGATTTTCGTCATGCTGGCAGGATACCATTTTTTATGGGCATCCTTTTCATAAAGTATATCTCCGGATTGAGCCTCCACCAAAATGGCTGACTCACCCTTTATATCTAGATCAGCCTGTGCGGTACCCCCAAATAAGAAAAAAAACAAAGCCGCCAATACTATCCAAGAAGAAATAACCTTTATTCCTCGCCGCATTCCATTCCCCCCATAAAAACCCGTAGGTTATCCTACATAACTTTATTAGCAAGAACGGGAATATATGACAGCGAGCAGAAGATTTCAAAAACATATATACCAACTAAGGATGGGAAGCCCCGCACCCCCCTGGGGAGGACCCCTGGGAAGAATACACTATGTAGACGGTGATACGATTCGGGAGAACCATCACTATCACTGTATTGTATCCAGCACTAGGCGGGGCATTTTACGCAGCTCGGTGGAGATTGTCACCGCCTGCAGCAGCAGCCTTCCCGCCATTTCCAAGGCTTCCGGGTTGTTGGAATGAAGAACAGCCAAGGGCTCTCCGATTTCCACTGAATCCCCGACTTTTTTCTTGAGCATTATGCCCGCTGTCAAATCAATATCCTGGTCCTTTGTTTTTCTCCCCGCCCCCAATGCCATGGCCCCTTGGCCAATCTTCAAAGCATCCATTTCTTGCACATAACCTCTTTGGCTTGAATGAATTTCCATACAATATTTTGATTTAGGTAGGCCAAGGGGGTCATCCAGGATTTTCGGATCTCCCCCCTGGGCGGAAATAATTTCCCTGAATTTCTCCAAGGCCTTGCCGCTGTCAAGGGTATCCTCCAGGCCCCTTTTCGCCCTATCCCTGTCAAGATCCGGGTCATGTAAGAGCATCATCTGTAAACCCAACTCAACACACAATTCCCTTAGGTCCGCTGGACCTCCGCCCCGCAAAGTAGAGATGGCCTCCTCCACCTCTAGAGAATTGCCCACGGCATATCCCAGGGGTTGATCCATATTAGAGAGAACTGCCCGACAGGGCATACCCACCCTTGCTCCAATATCCACCATGGATTCAGCCAGGGCAAGGGCCCCTTCCCTGTCCTTCGTAAAAGCCCCGCTGCCCACTTTTACATCCAGAACAACCCCATCGCTGCCGGAAGCGATCTTTTTGGACATGATGCTGCTGGCTATAAGGGGTATGCTGTCCACCACGGCTGTGACATCCCTCAGTTCGTAAATTTTTTTATCGGCGGGAACCATTTCTTCGGATTGAGTCAGGATGGCGGCACCTACAGAGTCCACAATTCTAAGGAACTTCCCCCGAGATAAATCCATTTTAAAACCAGGTATACTTCTTAGCTTATCCGCCGTACCACCGGTATGCCCCAGCCCCCTACCGGACAATTTAGCCAGCTTCAATCCCTGACAGGCAGCTAAAGGAATTAAAACCAATGTGGTCTTGTCCCCCACTCCACCTGTGCTGTGTTTATCAACTTTTTTACCAGCGATGGAGGATAGGTCCATGACCTCACCGGATGATACCATGGCAGTTGTTAGATGAGCGGTTTCCTCCATATCTAAACCTTGGTAATAAACAGCCATCAATAGGGCTGCCATCTGATAGTCAGGGATTATACCCTCCGTATACCCCCGCACCATGTATTTTATTTCATCGGGGTTTAGAACAGCCCCATTTCTTTTCTTGAGGATGATATCATATGCTTCCATGAAAGACCTCACCACCTTAGAATTAAAGCACCGTGCACCGGAGGACAGAGGATGGGATTTGCTGATCCTAAGCCTTGGTCAGATGCTGGGCAAAGCTTGTCCCATGGGGTGGAGCCGCGATGTCCAGCAGCTGGCATATGGTGGCTGCCAAATCTGCAAAACTATCTCTTGTACCCAGGTTTTGTGCCCTAACCCCGGGGCCATATACCAACAAAGGTACAAATTCCCGAGAGTGATCGGTGCCGGGGGTTGTGGGATCACAGCCGTGGTCCGCTGTTAGGACAAGAATATCTCTTTTCCCCAATATGCTTGTCAACTCCGGCAGCCTTTGGTCAAATTCCTCCAGGGCATTGGCATAGCCTAAATAGTCGTTGCGGTGCCCAAAATGCATGTCAAAATCAACAAGATTCGTAAAAATCAAGCCCTTCCCCAGCTTCCCCATGAACTCAACGGTTTTGTCTATTCCATCCATATTGTCCACAGTTTTTATTGATTCCGTAACCCCCCGGCCGGCAAATATATCGCTGATCTTGCCCACCCCTATTACCTCCATGCCTGCTTCTACAATATTATCCAGCATATTGCCCTCAGGAGGCTGGATCGAATAGTCTTTTCTATTGCCGGTACGCACAAACCGCCCCGGCTCCCCCACAAAGGGCCTGGCAATAACCCTTCCCACCCCATGTTCCCCGGTGAGGATTCTTCTGGCTTTTTCGCAGATCCTGTACAGCCTCGCAGGGGGTATGATTTCTTCATGGGCGGCAACTTGAAAGACACTGTCAGCGGATGTATAAACTATGGGATAACCTGTTTTCAAATGTTCTTTACCCAGGGTTTCAATAGTTTCAGTACCCGAAGCTTTGATATTCCCTAAGATTTTTGTGCCGATGCTTTCTTCAAGGGTTGTAATTATTTCCGGGGGAAATCCATTGGGATAGAGAGGAAAAGGTTTTTCTAAGACAATGCCCGCAATTTCCCAATGCCCCGTGGTGGTGTCTTTTCCCGGGGATTTTTCAGCCATTTTACCATAGGCGGAGATGGGTTTATCCACAGGTTCAGCCCCTTGGATTTCCCATATACATCCTAAACCCATGGCACTGAGATTGGGAATATACAGTCCACCCACAGCCCTTGCCACATTAGCTAGGGTATTGGCACCCTCATCCCCATATTTTGGTGCATCGGGCATTGCCCCGATACCTACGCTGTCCAACACCATCAATGTCACGCATTCCGCCTTCATCAGAAACCTCCAGATTCCGTAGTTATCTACGCCCTAGGGTGGGCATCATTGTAAACCGCCCTTAATCTATCCGGGGCCAGGTGGGTATAAATCTGTGTTGTGGCAATATCCGCATGTCCCAGCATTTCCTGTACAGAACGGAGGTCGGCGCCATTTTGGAGCAAATGGGTGGCGAAAGTATGCCTAAAAGTGTGGGGGGCTATATCCTTATTAATTCCCGACTGTTTAGCGTATTTCTTAATTAATTTCCAGCAGCCCTGTCTGGTCAAGCGCCCCCCCCTATAATTCAAAAATAATGCCTTAGACCGACCCTTTTTTAAAAGTTTGCCCCTTCCATGGTCCAGATATTTTTCCATATGAAATATTGCTGTTCCCCCCAAAGGAACTATGCGCTCCTTTTCTCCTTTACCCAAGCAGTGAACATAGCCCATTTTGCAATTTATATCCCCGAGATTCAAGGAAATAAGCTCGGAAACCCTCAGCCCGGTACCATACAGCACCTCTAGAATGGCCTTGTCTCTCATGCCCCCAGGCTTTGTAATGTCAGGCTGATTTAAAAGTCTCTCCACCTCACCCTGGGTAAGAACCTCAGGTAGATGTCTTCCAAGTCTTGGTGTTTCAAGACCATCCGAGGGATCTTCCATCTGCTTTTCCTCAAGTACTCTAAATCTGTAGAAGGACTTAACCGCAGCCAAGTGCCTAGCAATGGTTGCGGGGGCCCTATCCAATCTTTGCAAATAAATCAAATATTCAATTATAGTTTTTTTTGTAACATTTTGATAGGAATCAATGGCGTTATCCCGCAAAAAAATTTTAAAAGATCCTAAGTCCCGATTATAGGCATCCAAAGTATTCTGTGACAAACCTCTTTCCACTACCAAATAGTTTAAAAAATCACGTATTTCCTGCTTCATAATGACAATCCAGCTCCATATAAATAGCAATTACTAGCAAAACAATTCAACTAATCCTCATGAAATTCCTTCCGAAATGGTCTGGCCGCCGGGTGTTTCGCAATTTAACAGGTATTATTCCTTATAATGGGTTTTTAGGGTTTCCATGAGATCCCCCCACCAAGTGGCATCCGCATCCTCCTCTTTTTCCTTCATTATTTCGCTGTCCACCTTCAAAGAACCGCTGGGGCTTCTATCGTTTTCCGAATCCAGACCCGTAACAGCGGTTTTAGCACCCAGAAGATATGAACTGATCAAGGCAACGGCTAATATCAAGAAAACAAGAATTACTAGAATTTTTAGTTTTTTTCGCCAGTTGCTAAAGGTTATTACAATCATGCCTTCCCCTCCCACGTAAATATATTCCTTATTTCTTAGATTTTATGTGCCCGATTCACCATTTAGACATTGTCCAACCTCAGAGGGCTGTATAGTCTGTTATGAGTTTTATGAAGGTAGGTGATATATGGGCCTCCACTAAACCCATAACGGATACCAGTAAAGAAATAACTAACATGATAAAACAGTAGGCAATGAACTGTTGAAGGATGGAGGAGGTTCCCTTATCCCTTCCCTTGACAAGCCAGCAGGAAAAGGAAATGGCCGCCGCCGCCCCCAGTATGGTGGCGGGAATATTTATCAAGCTGGGAGGGATAATGGCCAAAAGTGAAATCATTAAACCTTGGAGGGCTTTTTGCCGCACTAAAAAACCGATGGTAAAACCCATGGCAAATCCTCTAAAAAACAAAATAAGCAGAATTAAAGGTACTCCAATCACCGTTAATCCTAAAAACCAAATGGAAAATATTATTTTGAGATTATTATAAATCGCCTGCTGCACAAGAACCGTGGGATCATAATCCCACTGACTGAGACCGTTCAAAAAAATATCCAGGTATTTCAGCAGCTCTTTTTTTTGCTCCGGGCCTAAAAATCCCACCATGTAGGATCCCAAAACAATACCCAGGATAAACACGGAGGCGGTGATGATATATAAAATTATATTGCGGCTGATATGATTGATCAGAAACCTTCTGGCTCTCTGGGTCAAGGGAATACCCCTTTCTAATTTGGATGGGACTACCTTCTAGAATATATACTATGAGCAGATTCCCAATGTAGAACATGGGTGGAAATGGGCCTTTGTTCCAATAAAAAAAGGCCCTCAGGCCTTTAGAAACCCATTCTCAATTATTCTATTCATTAAATATTGCCCGGCAAGGAGGTCCTCAAGAGCATTGCTGCTGGCCGCTACCAATGAAATATTTTTTTTTGTTTCTCTGGCATAGGTGGAAAACCTATGTATCGCCGCCTCGGCGGGCTCCTCACCCCTCATTTTTAATGTCCTGGCAATGGTGGCCGTGAATACCGGTGCCCCTAGGTTAAAAGCAGCATCAAAAGCAACACCGCCGCTGTTTGTTGCCGCCACCACCACCCTGCCCTTAAAATCCGCCAACCTCACAGCTTCCGATCCAATGTTTGGCAGCACATGGGAAATCTCCGCCCCGGCTTCCTTAATACCTTTTATCAGTTTTTGGCAGCCCCCGGCTCTTTCCTCGGGGGTACCGCTCCTAGGTTCAGCAACAATTATCACAGCAGTATCTTTTTTTAGTGCCAGCCGGCCGGCGGCAAGGCCTACTTTTTCCGGGAAGACATTTACAGGTACCATGATCCCGTCGGGTGAAGCCCCGAATACCCCAGCCGCCCCCGCCTCCAATGCCGCCTCTAAGGTGGTGGACATATCAATCACATCTACGATCACCACCACATCCCCCTGCTGCGCCGCTTTCGCCGCACCACTGGCATTAGCCGTCAAACTTACAATGGGTATGTAATTCATCTCATAATTCACCATCTCTGATCCCCAACAATACCACCCAGCATCATTATCCCGATGAGGGTTTTCGCATCAACGATTTCCTTCCTTTGCACCATATCCCGGAGCTCCGATAAGGGTAGGCCTACAACTTCTATGAATTCTTCGGGATCTAGATTTTTAGACGCCCTTTTCAAATCCAATGCAGCATAGAGATAAAGAATCTCATTGCTAAACCCCGGTGTCGTATAGAATGTCGCTAAATGTTTGAGGCTGTCTGATTTATAGCCAGTTTCTTCCTGGAGCTCCCTCATGGCGCAGTCCTGGGGGTCCTCCCCAGGCTCCAATTTACCTGCGGGGATCTCTAAAATAATCTCATCTATGGGATTCCTGTACTGCCTTACAAGGATAATATTTCCCTCTTTGGATACAGGAACAACCGCGGCAGCACCGGGGTGCTCAACAGTCTCCCTTCGGGCTTTTTCACCATTTGGCAGAATTACCGTGTCAAGCCGTACATTTATTAGATTCCCTTCAAAAACTTTTTCAGATTCATGCCTTTTTTCTCTAAGTCTCAAGCCGATCCTCTCCCTCATATATTTGCAAATCATATCCCAATGCCATTTTAGCAGCAGCTGCCCCGGCGGAGGATGATGCAAGGAAAAACTCCCTATCCTGATCTAGGGATCTGCCCATGGTTGTCACCTTTACCCCTAGTTTCTTGAGAAACCGTAGACCGCCTTCGCCATTCTCCACAACAACCCTATGTTTTTTAAATATTGAGGCCCCTTGCATTTGTTCGGAAATGATCTTTTCCTTTTCTTTTTCCAGATGGGGCAAACTTATTAGAGCTGGGGATAGGGCAACCCTCCCTAGCACCGTTATGCTGTGATGGCTTAGACCCCGATGCCTTTCCCTTTTATCGGAAAAGCTGATTCTTGGCACAGCAATGGGCCTACCTCCTAATACATTCACGGCATTGATTATATCCCCCTGTTCTAAACCCGTGAAACCAAAGGTGGTTCCCGTTCCAACAATGCCCGGACCCATGGAGACTATGACCACATCCGCCTTCAGGACATCTGCGGCGGCCAAGAGACCAGAGTATATATTTACTGCTTCCAGATCCCCCCCAAAAGCATGGCCGATGGTAATAGTGCCATGGATCAAACCTTTTCTTTCCATGGTATCAATCAGTCTGCTCAGTTTTAAAGGAAGCGCCGCCCCGTCAGTCATAATATAAATTGTTCTGAGCCCGCTTCCTAACATATTGATTGAAGCCGCTGCCGCGGGAACCATACTGTGAAGAGTACAGCACACCACCGGTATATTATTCAGGGATTCAGCCTGCTTCATCGGCCCATGGTGGGGGCTTGCCTCCTCCTCCACCGACATGACTCTCATTTGTGATGGGGTGTATCTGAGCTTCATAATGTGCCCCTCATCTCTGGAAAGTCTCTCATCCCCATGACAGCCCTTACTTAAATTAGCCATCACAAAATGGTGTCCCCCACTTCCCAGACCAAGATCCTGGGCTGTAGTATTCAGCAGTACTTTATCACCCACGGACACCACACCGGTCATGGATTTAATATTAACAGCCGGGTGGCTTCCGCCTCCTATATCCACATCCAATTCCGAGAGATCACCGCGGTGGGAGAGAATTTCCAGCACTACTCCGATTTTTTTTGAGATCATTTTACCCTCCCCCATTCATCGATCAAACGTAGAAATTTATTTTTTTTGATTACCTCGGTCAGAGAATATTTCTCAGTAAATATATGTAGTGAGATTAACAGAAGAACAATAATGATTTTTAGCGGGAATGAGAGAATCAATACAGATATCATGCCCAATACGATCCCCAAGGCATTGGAACCAGCGTCCCCCATCATCATTGTACCTGAGAGATCAAAGGGCAGGAAAGCCAATAAAGATCCTAAAATCGGTAAAGCCATGGAGGTATACAGATAGGTTTCCTGTATGGATAGGGCAGTTGAAAACAAGAAAAAATTAAAAAGAATGAATACCTTACCTGCTCTTCCCGGCCTCAGATCAAATAAATTGACAGCATTGGTAAAGAGAGATATCAAAATAATATTCAAAACGAGGTCTATTGCTGATTTGGATAAAAATAGACTGAAACCCAGGGCTAGTGCCGCCCCACCAAATGCCTTGATACCGCCGCTGGTAAGATCACCTTTAAGAAAGGCAGCTATATGCCCCTTTAAACCCTTTATTTCACTGGAACCCATGAAATCATCCACCAATCCTAAAGCGGACATTCCCGTTAGAGCGAAGAGAAAGATAAAAACCTTCAATCTAATATCCTCATGGGTCCATGCAGCCAATACATATCCAGCGGTGCTGGAAAATACCATCACAGCCCCAACCGCCGTTGGGATTTGCCTCCTCAAAAAGTTTTCGGATACTAGACCGCCGGAAAAAAAAAGCCCGGCCACCCTGGGAGCCGCCAGTCTCGTTAATATAAAAGGAACAATGAATATTATAAAGGTCCACCGCAAAATTGGCCGCCTCCCATATATAGATTCACCAAAACACGAAGTATATCTTTAAACTGTTTGCCGCGATGGAAAAACCCCCTCAGATCCTTCCCGGTTTCCCGATGCTTCATGTCCAGTGGGATCTCCTGAATGCTGTACCCCTTCTTTATGGCTTTAATAGTCATATCCACTTCAACACCGAAACCCTTCGCGAAGGGTACAACATCCTGCAGCACCCCACGCCTCATGGCCCTCTGGCCCGATAGAACGGAAGACATTTCTACCCCGGTGAGGTGCCTGACTCCATATTTTGCAAGCCCTTTTACCAATCCGAATCCACCGGAGCCCTTGGAAGCCGTTATCTGTGCAATGGTCATATCTGCGGCACCCTCCATCACCGGCTTGATCAATTTTTCTGCACAATCCGCAGTGGAACCTAAATCTGCATCTATTAGGGCTACCACCTCACCAACAGCATTTTTTGCGCCAATATTCAATGCATTACCTTTTCCGGAATTGTGGTTAATTTTTATCACTTTTGCACCCATTTTACGAGCAATGGCAGAAGTGTCATCCTGGGAACCATCATCTACTAAAATTATCTCATCAATATATGTAAGTTTTTTTAAGGCGGATATGGTATCGCCCACCACGCTTCCCTCATTATATGCCGGAATTATTACCGAGACCCTAGCCATAACAGCCTCCTAAATGAAATTAGTCAATAATATTTTTATTTGCAGCACTATTAAACGGGCAAATTGATGGGATATGGGGGATTCCAGTAAAATAACCGCCAATGGTATCAAAGCGGCGGCAATAACTCCTATCACATATCTAAATCTTATTGATCCCTTGTAGAGTTTATTTACCCCTTTGGCATCAACCAATTTTGTACCTATTTTAATTCTTACCAAAAATGTGCTGGACATACCCTTGCGGCCTTTTTCCAAAAAATCAAATACATTTGAATGGGTACCAACGGCAACAATCAGCTGGGCACCTTTTTGATAAGCAGTAAGCATTGCAATATCTTCACTGGTCCCTGGTGCCTTGACAATGACAGGCTCCACCCCAAGCCCTTTCACCCTTTCAAGACCCGGTGCCCTTCCGTCTCTGTATGCGTGGACTACCACTTCCGCACCGCATTGAAGAGCACCATCGGTGACACTGTCCATATCACCGACGATCATATCCGGTGTATAGCCCGCTTCTAAAAGGGCATCTGCACCTCCATCAACCCCTACCAACACTGGGCGGACATCCTTGATGTAAGACCTAATAGTATTCAAATCCTTTTTGTAGTCCATACCCCGAACAACTATCAGGGCATGTCTTCCCTGGAATCCTGTATTTAGTTCGGGTATCTCAATACCCTTTGTGATCAAATCAATTTCTTTTTCCGCATACTCCAGGGTGTTTAAAACAAATTTTTTGATTTCTTTGTTGTAATTATGCTTACTATCTTCCATCATTTCTTTAACTTCATCAACTGTCAGATTCTTTCCCCAAGCAATGGGCATTGTTTCAATATAGACAACGCCGTCATCTATTGAAACTACCTGTTCCTCCTTTATTTTCTCCATAATTTCAGGGCCCAGATTGTCAATAAGAGGAATCCCAGCCTTTAGAATTTTTAATGGACCGGGATTGGGATATTTTCCTGAAATGGAAGTGTCGGCATTTAATACCGCCTGTACCCCCGCTGCTATCAAACCTTCCGCGGAAACCTCGTCAATATCCCGGTGGTGAATAACAGCAATCTCATTGGGCTGCAGCCTTTTTATTAAATTTTTAGTTAATTTGTCCACCCGGGCAACGCCTTGAAACATGATTTCCTTCACCCCATATCTGGAACAAATGATCTCCAATACTATATTCTAACAAAGATCGGTGGAAATGTTCAACAGTTGGGTTTGTTTCAGGTCATATAAAAAGAGTACAGGGATCAACCAACCTTTGCACCCATCTTTAATTTATCCGCCACCATAGCTATAAACTCGCTGTTCGTGGGCTTTCCTCGTTCAACATTTATAGTGTAACCGAAAAATTTATTCATTAAATCTACATTACCCCGATCCCAGGCCAATTCTATGGCATGCCTGATAGCCCTTTCCACCCGACTGGGGGTGGTGTCATATTTTTCCGCAATCATAGGGTACAGTTCCTTTGTCACCGCACCCAACAGATTTACCTCATCTATTACAAAAATAATGGCGTCCCTGAGGTACTGGTAGCCTTTGATATGGGCTGGAACACCCATCTGATGAATTATTTCCGTTACCTCCGCATTTATATTCCTTACCGTAGGTTTATGAGTCCCCTGATAAATTACATTCTTCTGCTGCTCCCTATTGTCCTCCATTAGCTGTCTGATTCTGGTAACCAACACATCCAGGTCAAAGGGTTTAAGAATGTAATAGTCCGCACCCAATTCTATGGATCTATGAGTCATGGATTCCTGTCCAAGGGTTGTCAAAATAATTATTTTCGGGTTTTTAGCCAACTGTAAACCTGGGATATTTTCTAGGACTCCGATCCCGTCAAGATGGGGCATGATAATATCAAGTATTAGAACATCTGGCTCCTCCTCTTTTAGCATCTCCAAGGCCTGATTGCCGTCAAACACCTTTCCAACAAATTCGATATCCGACTGCTTATTAAAATACTCCTCCAGAATCTCGCAAAAACTTCTGTTATCATCTGCAATTGCCACCCTTATGGTACTCATTCTCCTGCCCCCTAAAATGTCTTATGGTCTTGACTTTCGACATAATAAATCCTAATCCTTTCCATTGGGAAAATTAGTTAAAATATGATAAAAAACCGGGGAAATCGACATGGATTACCCCGGCCTCTGCAATATCCCCTGATGAATTTTCATTCAATAACCCCGATTCCCACAACATCCACTCCGCTAAGACACCGTAACCTTGGGTGGGATCATTTACAAACACATGGGTCACAGCACCGATGAGCTTCCCATCCTGGATAATAGGACTTCCGCTCATCCCCTGGACTATACCACCTGTTAAATCAATGAGCTCTTTGTCTGTAATTTTTATCACCAAGCCTTTGCCGTTGGCCTGCTGATGGGGCATAATCTTTAGGATCTGAATATCAAATTGATCAATTTTATTTCCATTAACCACTGTCAATATTTTTGCCGGCCCCTCTTTAATTTGGTTTGCATAGGCCACAGACACAGGTCTATCATAGAAAAAATCTCCACGTATTGGTTTTGCCAGCTGCCCAAATATCCCATACACCGTATTTTTGTTGATTTTCCCATCGATATTACCATTATCTAAAAAAATGCCTATTTTTTCGCCGGGATGGCCCTTTTTGCCCTGATTGATTCCCTGTATATTGGCCTCTACGATCCGTCCATCCTTGATATCGATTCTTTGTTCTGATCCGCTGCTCACCACATGCCCCAAAGCCCCATAAACCCTGCTCTCAGGTTCATAAAAGGTCATGGTACCCACTCCGGCTGTGTTGTCTCTGATATAAAGGCCAACACGGTATCTAAGGGTTTCATCACAATATTCCGGTTTTATCTTTACGTTGGAGGTCCTGCCGCCGCGTTTGATTTTTAAAACAACCGGGGTTCCCCTTTGCCCGGCATCATCAATAATCTTTGCAATACCTTTTTCGCTGTTGATTTCTCTTCCATTTGCCGAAACAATAATATCCCCAACTTTAAGACCGGCATCCTTGGCAGGGTTGGATTGGCCTTTCCTACCCTCCATGGCCGAGTAACCCACTACCAAAATCCCCTTAGACTTTAGCATAACCCCTATTGATTGCCCCCCGGGAATCACCTGATGCTGAGGTACAACATTCATAACCATGTTTTTTACGGGGATAACACCAAAAAGCCGCAGCTGAACGTTTAATGTGCCGGGGTTGGCCGCCACCGGCCAGGCTTCCTTGAAGCCAAGATTTTTGTTTTTAATTTCATTTCCCTTATACTGTAGTGTTCGGGCATTATTTGCTGTGATATGAACCTTGAAATTATCGGAAACTCTATCGGGGAAATTGAGATTGACCCTCACTTCCTCCCCCACCGCAATCATTTGTTGATTTGGCAACCCGATTAGGGCGTGAAAGCCATGGTAGCCGCATAAAAATATCAGTGCTGCCGCAAATAAGGTGTATATAAGCCGGGTCCTAAATCCTACATTCAATAGTTCCACTCTCCTATGATCTTGTCCTGACTTTTGCTGCGAAAAAAATAACCCCATTATGGGATTAAGAATGTTTTAGGCTTAGGCTTAAATTAACCCGGAACGCAGTGTTTTATGCCCGTTAAATTTTATAAATAATAGTATAGGTATGGAAAAGAAAGAATACTTAAGATAAGGGAATATATTCAAATTATTTAATTTTAAATGGCTGGAATTACACTTCCACTCCTTTACAGCTGCTTTTCCTGGGCTTCCTCGATCAATTTACCAGCATGTTGGATCGCAGTCCCCTTTTCACTACCGCCCAGCATGCGGGCAATTTCTAAAATCCTGTTCTCAGGAGATAAACGGCTGATTACAGTTACAGCCCTACCTTCTATCAATTTTTTTGAAATAGCCAGGTGGGTTTTTCCAAAAGCGGCCACCTGGGGTGAATGTGTGACACAGATTATCTGATGTTTGTCGGAGAGATTGGATATTTTCTTTCCCACTTTGTGGGCTGTAAACCCCCCAATACCCGCATCTACTTCATCAAAAACTAGAACAGGTACGGAATCAAGTCTTGCTCGGGTACTTTTTAAGGCAAGTATGAACCGGGACATTTCCCCACCGGATGCAATTTTACCTAAGGGTTTTGGAGGTTCGCCGGGGTTGGCGGAAAATAAGAACTCTACTTCCTCAAGCCCTTGTCTGCCGGGCTCCTTTAAAGGATGGAATGCTGCTTGGAACTCCACATTTTTCATTTCCAAATCCCCAAGTGCATGGACTACCTCTTGGGACAACTCCTCCGCGGCTGTCCTACGAAGAGCGCTGAGTTCCTCAGCGTATTTCATATATTCCCTATGGGCCTCATCTCTCTTGTCCTGCAGTTTTTTCAATTTTTCATCGCTAAAATGCAAATCCTCCAGGGCGGCGGCAATCTCCTTCCTAAATTCCAAAATTTCACGGATGGTCTTGTTGTATTTATTTTTAAGTTGGTTGATAATTCCTAAGCGGGCTTCCAATTGAAAAAGCCTGTCAGGACTGAATTCAATATTTTCACCATAGCTCCTAAAATATTCCGCCAGGTCCTGGATCATATAGGAAATGCTGTCAATTTCTTTCGCCTTTTCCTGGAGGGATGAATCATAATCACTCATTTCCTGTAAAATTTTAACTATATCGCTGAGTAGATCATATACCGCGGCGGCTCTCCCATTATCACCAAAGAGCAGGCTGTATATCTCCCGGCTCCCCTGAGTCAGGATTCCGGAACCAGATAGGATTTTTATCTCTTCTTCCAGTTCCTCTTCTTCGCCAATTTTAGGATCGGCCGCATCAATCTCATTCAGCTGATAGCTCAAAAAGCTTTCTTTTTCCCTGGTCTCTTCTTTCTTTTTTGAAAAATTATTTATTTGGATATCCAGATTCCTTACTCTCTCATAACAGGCGGAAACTTTTTCTTTCACTGGTTCTAAGGTATCTCCGCCAAAATGATCCAGGATATTCAGCTGCTCCCGGGGATCATGGATTTTATGATGTTCAAATTGCCCATAGAGATCTATTATGTAGGTCCCCACCTCTTTAAACATGGACAGTGTGACAACCTTACCATTCACTCTACAGACATTCCGTCCTGTGGAGCTGATCTCCCTGGAAAGAAGCAGCAAACCCTCCTCAAGGACCTCCATCCACTGAAGTTTACTAAGAATCTCCTGACTTAGATCGAAAACACCGGTGACAACAGCCCTTTCACATCCGCTGCGTAAAAATTCCTGAGAGGCCCTTGAACCCAAAATAAGGCTTATGGCATCAACAATAATCGACTTGCCTGCGCCCGTTTCCCCAGTTAGAACATTCAGCCCCGGGCTGAATTCCAAGGCTGCTTTGTCAACAAGGGCAAAATTTTCAATATATAATTCCCTCAGCATTTTTTCTCACTCCCTAATCTGACAGTGAGGAAAACCTTTCTTTGATGGCATCCACTTTTTCCGTAGTTTTGGCGATAACCAAAATGGCATCATCCCCTGCCACCGTACCCAATAGATCCTCCCATTCCATATTATCAATACAGGAGGCCACCGCCTGGGCGGTCCCAGGTAGGGTTTTTATGAGAATTAAATTTTCGCTGCTGTCAAACTCCACCACGGAATCCTGAAACATTCTTTTTAACCTGCCAAAAACATTGTCAATTTTATGCTGTGGAGGGGTTGAATAACGATATCTTTTCTTGCCCGCAGGAACTTTTATCAGCCCGATTTCCTTAATATCTCTTGAAACTGTTGCTTGGGTGGCCTTAAAACCCTGTACAGCCAGCCTATCAACTAATTCAGATTGGGTGTTAATTTCCGATTCAGAGATTAATTTTAAGATGGCCCTTTGCCTTTCCTGCTTCACTAATCATCTCACCTCTTTTGCAAGACTGCTGTGTACGGAGGGTCATTCTTACGATTGAGAAACCTTGACAGGACCACATCCCATTGGTTTTGCGGTAGGGCCCTCAGCTTTTTTTCTATTTCCATACCCTCCAGCTTCCCACCGGGATGCCCAATATAAATAACCATGATTATCAGACCACCGGTTTTTAGCAGATCCATGGCCTGCTCCATGGCTGCAATGGTGGTTTCAGGGTTAGTTTTGCATGAATGGTCGGATCCAGGTAAATAGCCGAGATTGAACATAACGAGATCAACTTTTTCGGAAATATATTGTTTCATCTTTTCATGTCCATCATGAATCAATGAAACCCTTCGAAGCAGGTCCTCTTTTAGAAGCCTCTCCTCAGTGTTTTTTACCGCCGTCCATTGGATATCGAAGGCATAAACCCTTCCTTCTGTTCCCACCAGTTTCGCCAAAAAAACTGTGTCATGACCATTGCCGGCGGTGGCATCCACGGCTGTGCATCCATTTTTAAGGGCCTTCCCTGCAATACCGTGGGCGATACCCACGGCATTGTTGAATAACCTATCCATTCCCGTCACCTTTCCTGAGTTTGTTATTCAGGGCCTCATAAAAACTATCGCCGGCTAAACGGATTAAATTAGTCTTTACCGGTGCCCTTTCAATAATTATCTCATCTCTCTTTTCCAAAGGGCGGCCGTGCTGACCATCCACTGTTAAAATAACCTTGGTGTCGCTTGACCTTAGAATTACCCTGATCTGTTCCTCGGGGGAAATCACCAAGGGTCTGGAAAATAAGGTGTGGGGGCAAATGGGAGTCAATAGAATCACCTCAACCCTAGGGGAAACCAAGGGCCCCCCGGCAGACAGGGAGTAAGCGGTGGAACCGGTAGGGGAAGATAAAATCAAACCGTCGGAGGGGTAATTGCTTACATATTCCCCCGCCACAAAGGTTTCCAGCTTGATCATCCTTGAAAAACCGCTCTTAGTTATCACCACATCATTAAGTGCATAGCATTTATCCACAATCCTGCCTTCCCTGTAGATAGTGGACATAAGCATCATTCTCTTGTCAAGGGTGTATTTCCCTGCCAACACCTTCTCAAGACCGCCGTACATGTTCTTTGGCTCTACGGTGGAAAGAAAACCAAAATCCCCAAAATTGACACTAAAGATTGGGGTGCCCCTTGTTGTGGCAACCCTGGCCGAGTACAAAAGAGTCCCATCCCCACCTAAGGAAATGATAAATTCCGACAGCTGGGCAAAATCTTCCTCCCTGACTCCCATACTAGATGCATCCACATATCCTGCATGATTTTTAAGAAAATGAACCTTTATTCCTTGACGATTCAACCAAACCAGCAGCTCCCTAGCCTTTTCCAGTATCTGCGGTTTTCGGATATTCAAGATAATGCCCGCTTTTTTCATCGAAAACCCCCTATCCTGTATAAACCCCTAACACATCATTCTACTACAAGGACTTAGATGTACTTTCTATATTACGGATGATCCCACGCTCCACATCAACGAGGAGTAGATTTTTCATCTCAAAAAGGGACAGCTGCCCGGATATTCTTTCCCTGACGCCCTTGGCACCAAAATTCATCCTTTGACCTTGGGGCAGTACTTTCACTAGATATCTCTTTAGGCCTTTTCCAACTATAAAATCCCATGCTGCTGTGTCCTGATAGGCCCTATCCTCCACCAAGGTATTGATCTCTACCTTAGGGTTGATCTCTAAAAGGCTGTAATCCTCCGCCATCAGTATCTCTAGGGCCCTGGCTTGGTTCCTTCTCAGCATCTTAAGTTTTTTTTCATTACGGATTTTTCTCAAAATCCTTTTCAAGTAATAAATCAAAACAAAGCCCGCTGTTGTCAAAAGAATAATTAACTCTGTGGGCCCCATATACAACACCCCATATTATCTATTCCACCGTTTTCATGCCTTTCCCTTTAAACCTTAGGTTTTTCCATGTCTGCATCAAAAAAAACCGGAGCAGTGCCCGGTACAGGGAAACCACCCAAGTTTCTCATTATCATGTGGCTTTCCAAGCTTCCCCAACAACCCCGGAAACATCCAGAACCACCTTTTCTCTTAGTTTTTCCATACTCCTGATCATATATATGAGATATTCAATATTTCCCCTGGGCCCCTTAATTGGAGAATAAGTCAATGCAAGGGGATATAAATCCGTTTTTTCTGCCCCTTTAATTACATTTTGAATTACTTTCACATGAACCTTGGGTTCCCTGACAACACCTTTTTTGCCCACATTTTCCCTGCCCGCCTCAAATTGGGGTTTTATCAATGCCACCACTTCCCCACCATCTACCAATATTTTGCTTACGGCGGGTAGTATGTTTCTTAGAGAGATAAAAGAGACATCGATGGTGGCCATATCCACCGTTTCTCCAATATCTTCCCTTTCGAGATACCTGGCATTGGTCCTCTCTAAACTCACAACTCTGGGGTCATTCTGAAGTTCCCATGCCAACTGACCATAACCTACATCCACTGCATAAACTTTTTTTGCACCATTTATCAGGGCACAGTGGGTAAACCCACCGGTGGACGCACCAATATCAAGGATCTTTTTGTTTTTCATGGTCAGCCCAAATTCCTTCACGGCCTTAGCAAGTTTTAGGCCCCCCCTGCTCACATAGGGGTGTTCCTTTCTGATTATCTTGATATCCACATCATCCTTGAATCTAGTGCCGGGTTTGTCAATTTTTATTCCATTCACCAGCACCCTACCGCCCATTATATAACCCTGGGCTTTACTCCTGCTGTGGAAATACCCCTTTTTCACCAGAAGCAAATCCAATCTTTCCTTGTTTTCGCCAGTCAATGGCAGTCAACTCCGCTTTAGAATAGTTCCTTAAAACTCTCCCGCACTTTTCCAACTATTTTTTCTGGTGTTAAACCCAGCTCTTCTCTCAGTATATCCGTGCTTCCGTGGGTAACAAAGACATCCGGCAGTGCCGCGGAGGTCAACTTAACGTCTTTGAGGCCGGCATCCGCCAACAGCCCCAGGACAGATGATCCAAAACCACCCCTAGCGGCGTTTTCTTCTATTGTGATTACCCTTCCGGTTTTCTCCGCCGTATCTAACAGCAGTTCCCTGTCAAGGGGCTTTACAAATCGGGCATTGATCACAGTGGAATTAATGCCCTTCCCCTTCAGTATTTCAGAGGCGTTTAGGGCGGTTTTCACATGATTGCCCACCGCAAAAAAGGCCAAATCCTCACCTTCCGCCAATACCTCTCCCTTGCCGATGGGAATTGTTTTTAGGCTCTCATCCATAGCAACACCAACGCCCCTGCCCCTGGGGTAACGAAGGGCAACGGGGCCATCATATTCCACTGCTGTCAAAAGCATATGCCGCAGTTCATTTTCATCCTTGGGTGCCATTAAAACTAAACCAGGCACACATCCTAGGTAGGACAAATCGAAAACACCATGATGGGTTTCACCATCCTCACCCACAAGCCCACCACGATCAAGAGCGAGGACAACGGGCAGCCCCTG
>JAAYRB010000159.1 GCA_012519005.1 Clostridia bacterium | reverse complement strand
ACAAAAAATGATTTTGATATGGTATCTGTTATTCAAAGTCACGAGTTCCGTACCAAGGATCATGAGTTCATCCGAGGTGAAATCAGGGATATTGATAGGGAAAGCATTGAGCTGCGGGCATATGAACGTTATAGGGGTAATGATTGGGACGGGGTGAGGCGTTACAGCAGAAGGATAAATCTCTCACTATCCCCGGAAGCAGCTGTCTTTGATGCTCGGGGTGAAGGAAAAGTAATGCCTGTGGACTATGATGATTTCATTTATGGAAGGTTCACAGGGGAATATAAAGATGATTATTTGTTGGCCCAAATCCGGGGTGATCAGGTACAAGCTATTACCATTTACAGGGGAATATTTGAAGATGAAGATGGGAAAAAGTACAAAGCCAACCCTTTCATCGGCGATAAAGTGAGTATTGGCAGAGTGTCCTCCGTGAATGGACATAAAATAACCATGGATAGGGTACAGGATTGGAGTCCGCCCATGAATCGTTGGAGGAAGAATCCCCACGATCTCGGTCTGGATACCACATCGGCCTTAGTTTATGATGAAAGAGGTCAAAGGATAGAACCTGGTGCATTGCATCCAACAGATATACTTTATGCTGTACACGATATGAAAAAGGCATTAATTATCTTTGTTCAATAATTTGGGGTGATTGAGAATGAGGGGATGAGGAAGGATATTCTTTCTGACCGTACTGGCCCTTTTCTGCCTGCTGGGCGGAACAGGTACGGCCCTGGGAGCATGGGATCCCAGGCACAATGATGGGGGTATCTATGATGAGAAGGAATACCAGGAGATATCTATCATCACTGGAAAACCTATTCTTTTAAAGGGTACATATAGGCATAGTGAGGGTGGTAGAAGTTCAAGGGGTGGAGGGGGGTCCTCCTCGGTGAACTACAGGTTGGAGAACAAAGAAGAGGGTATTGTCCTTACCAGAAATATAAGTTATTCCACTGAGGAAGAAGAGAAGGGCGACCAGATTATCTGGGTGACCAGGGTGAATTCCTTTTCAGAAAATATCAGGGCAGGGAAAGATAATTACAGGCTGGATGATTTTCAATTCAGCAAATCCATTATCACTGATAAAAAGCCCGCCGTGGATTATTTTTCCGGCAGCTGGACTGGACGGAAAACCTATAAGGTTAATAATACCGCCGGAGAAATTGTGGTTTCTTTCCAGGGGGAAACTGTGGGTTATGATAACTCCTGGGGCAATACGGAAACCCAACGTATCTGGGGCAATATCAGCTTTGATGGAGATGTGACTTTCGAGGAAGAGGTCCACCACGATAAATGGTCCGGTACCTTTCATGCAGATGTGACCTATAATAAAATTAAGCATATCCGTTATCAGGAAAATGAACCTCAGCAAATCAGTTTTCCCGGGGGCCATGTGTTGGTGGAGGAAGAAGATCATTCTCTGAAGTTTATGAGTGAGCTGCCCCTAAGGGACGGAAGGGGTTTGGCTAGGGGTGGATGGGACACCAGGAGATTCAATCTTAACATGAAAAGTGCCCCCACCTACGAAAGGCTGCCGGTGCATTTTCTCCGGGATATGAGCAACCATTGGGCCAAGGGGGATGTGGAGCTTCTGTATGGGCTTGGCATCTTTTCCGGGGGTGAGTATTTTGGACCCGGGGCACCCATGACAAGGGGAGAGTTCTCCCGATCATTGGCCCGGGCTTTGAAGTTGGAAATTATCGAAGAAAAAAAGGACAATAACAGGAGGCCGCAGCAAAGACCCAGGCCCAATATACAGCTTCCTTGGGGGCCCATAGGCGGTCAGCAGCCGGAGGAAGAGGACAAAGCTGATGCACCGATGTTCATTGATGTCCCTGATGATCATCCCTACTATGGTGATATAAAGGCCGTGAATGATAAGGATTTGATTAGGGGTACGGGGCCGGGATATTTTTCTCCCGAATCTCCTCTCACAAGGGCCCAGGCGGTGGCAACCTTTATCAGGGCCTTGGGCTTCGAGCATCTTGCTCCCCCCATGTATTCCAGAACCGGTTTTGCTGATGACGGGAGGATTCCAGATTGGGCCAGGGGGGCAGTCCATGTGGCCTCCGATATAGGCTTGGTCGGCGGCGATCGCTATGGTTATTTTCATCCAAATCAGGAGATGACCAGGGCGGAGGGGGCCTCCCTCATAAATCGTTTCGTTCAGTATATGCAGGACGATTTAAGGAAGGAATATCGGGACAAAATCATGGGCTTGAGGTAAATAAGTTAAAATATTTTCCCGGGATCTCGGGAATCATTGGTGGGTACCTCAATAAAATATCGGTTTATATCATACAGCAGGGGTGGCTTGCAAACCACCCCTTACTGACTATGGTTATTTGCTATCCCCTTCTTTTCGAATTTTCATCAAAACCTCACATCAGTTATCTGACTGTAATGTATTACTCTGTCATCCAGGCCCACAAGACCCGAGGAGGGAAAAAGAGTGACTCTTTGGGCGTGGAAATCCACCAGCCTCTCCCCATCGTGATAGCATACTTTTATACTTTGTCTGCCATGGGCGGCTTCCCTAAGCATGATCTCTATCTCCATTACTCTTTCCTCGGTCAAAAGGGGCTTTTCATGTTTTTCTCTTTTTAATTCCACGGCTTCATCTCTCATTTCCGGCAGCATCAACCTGTGTCCTTCCCACAGCTTGTTGTCACTCATATTTTGATATCCTTTCTCCCACTAGGGAGCTTCCCCTAGTGAGGGAATTTTCACCGTATTTATCCCAGATCTTATCGCATACCTTTGCCAGTCTCCCCAGGCGTCTTCTTTCTCCAAAGATATCCTGCTGTTCCCACTCCTTGGGGATTAGGTCGGAAAAATTTACCCCCACTAATCTCACCGGTTTCCACAATGACCAATGCCTATTTAATAAATCCATTGCCCCATGGATAATATCTTGGGTGAGATCAGTATAGTCGGGGAGTACCCTAGTCCAGGAGTTGAAAATCAGGTCTTTATCTCTCAATACCAGTCCTACCCTTCGCCCCACATAATTCCCATATCTCACCCTACGGCCAATTTTTTCTGAGAGCTGGATGATGGCGGCCCTGATTTTTCCCCCTTGGGCATCTTGGGAAAGAGTGAGCTGATGTCCCATACTTTTTGCCTTGTCTAGGGAGTTGGGATCCACGGGGCTGTGGTCAATACCCCGGGCTGAATAATAGAGAGTCATTCCATTGATACCGAATTCTTTTTTGAGGCTGTGTATTGGATATTCGACCAAATCCCCGATGGTATAAACCCCCATTCTATGGAGTCTTCTTTCGATTCTTGGGCCCACTCCGAAAAGTTTCCTCACCGGTAGGGGCCATATACGGTTTTTCACATCTCCGGGAAGCAAAAGGGTCAAGCCATCGGGCTTTTCCATTTCCGCAGCCATTTTGGCTAGAAGTTTATTTGTGCTGATGCCCACGGAGCACATAATCCCCACCCGGTTTTTGATTTTCTCTTTAAGGTCATGAGCTGCCTCGATGGGGGAATCCCACAGCCCTTGGCAGCCTGTAATATCCAAAAAGGCCTCATCTATACTGAAGGGTTCCACCAGAGGTGTGAACTCCCCCATAATGGTGAGTATCTTTTTGGAATACTTAACATACAGATCGTATTTCCCTTGGATTAAGATGGCATGGGGTATCAATCTCTTGGCTTCCCAGATGGGCATCCCCGTCTTGACACCAAATTTTTTTGCTTCATAGGATGAGGCGAGGATGATACCTTTTCTCAGGGAAGGATTACCGGTGACCAGTACGGGCTTGCCCTTGAGGCCGGGATCCAAGGCCTGATGTACAGATGCAAAAAAGGAATTCATATCTGCAAGTAAAATCCAACGCTCCATATATTCACAACTCCTTGTTCACTGCTGTGAATCTATTATAGTGGGAACATTTGTTCGGAGTCAAGCCGGATCCATAGGTATATTATGGGGGTATAGGGCGAGGCCGGGTGGATTTGGGGGGTATCCTGATAATTAAAAAACCCCAGCCGTTTATGGCTGAGGTTCTTTTATTTAATTCAAATTTTCACTAGCACTGATGGGGATCACCGTTTTTCTTGGGCAGTGGGTAGATGTCAACCTGCAGGATATTCTTAAGGAACCAGTATAGGGAATATTGACGTAAAACCTCGATTTTTTCCTCATATCCCATATCCCCGGACCATTGGTTGTCCATTATAATATTTTCAAAATAATTTAGTACATCCCCCACATTTTTGTTGCTATCCTCCCCAGGGATGACAGGTTTGTCGGTTTTTGGAACCTTCACCTCAATTTCATAGGTACGTTGGTTGCTTTCTTCCTTCTTTATTTCCGTATGTATTTTCATATTAACTCCTCCTTGCATTCCATGGGAAACAGCTGTTTTAGATATGGGTTTCCGTCTTTTTCCCCAGTATCATGCTGCTTCTCCTTTTTAATATGTGTCAGAAATGTCATAAATACAGTTGTTCCACAAAGGAAGCCCTCAATCCTTCCTTTACAGATATTACTTTTGAATTAGTATTTGATAAAAGCCCGTATTATATTTCCATATTTTTAATTAAACCTTACGGTCAAAAAACCTCAGCTGAATCGCCTCGGCCACATGGGGAAGACCTATTTTAGCTTCTCCTTCCAGGTCAGCAATTGTTCTGGATACTTTTAAAATCTTGTTTAGCGCCCGCATGCTCAAGCCAAGATTGTCGAAGGCTTTTTCCAACAGCCCACGGGCATCCGAGGATATGGGACAATATGTACCCAGCAGATTGCCCTCCAATGCACTATTTGTCAATACATTGTGTT
>JAAYRB010000158.1 GCA_012519005.1 Clostridia bacterium | reverse complement strand
TTTTTCGTCAAGCACTCGTATAGAATTTCATTCTCATGGCTGTCCTCTATCTTTGCTGCTTCAATCAGTTCATCCAGCTCCATTTCAATTTCTGACACCTTTTGTTTTAAGTCTTCTATATTGGTTGATTCCGGCTTGTATAATTGCTCCACCATGAGCTCATTGGGAATCAAGCTGCTTATCCATCCATCCTGTTCCTCTCTTCTATTGCTGCCCGTCCCCCGAGTGACCATCTTGGGAACCCTTGTCCTAGCCGCTGTGTAGAAGTCGCTTTGACCTATAATCTCAATATCCTCTGTCAAATAATCTTTCCATAGCTCAGCTATTATTTGATAACCATCATAGGCATTTACAAAGTCATATTCAGCTAAAAGGCTTTTTATTTCCGCAAGCATCTTGCCCCTTAGCTCCTTGGTATCCATGTCCTTTTTTGAGGATCTCAAAATATTCCAATACCTGCTTATATAATCCTCTATACTTTTGGACAGTTTTTCAGAAATGCTGACAACTTTCTCACTGGAAATCACTTTTTCTGTCAAGGTTTCCATATCCTTAGTTAATTTAAGATACTTTGGCCTGATAGATTTTAGGCTTGCTTCGAGGATTTCTGGAACTAATGTATTAAGTATCTTTAATTCTTTAATATCCTTCTCAGGTATGCCCCCCAGCAAATGACCATCCACATCATGGGCTATATCTTCCGATTTTGCCGCCACATATCTGGGAATATTAAGATTATAGTCATTTTTTAAAATATCTTCCCTATGAACTAAACTGCTGTACCCTTCCTGGGCTTTTCTCTCCAAGTAGGTATCCACTATCCTAGCAATATGTTTTTCCTGTAAAATATTCTGCTTGCCTTCTTTTTTGAATTCCTTGGATGCGTCAATGATTAAGACTGGTTGCCCCGGGCTTCTGTCTTTCCTTAATATAAGGACCACCACAGGTATTCCGGTATTGGTAAATAGACTGCTTGGCAATCCCAAGACCGCATCTATATGATTCCTATCCAGGAGTCTTTTTCTGATCTCTCCCTCGGCTCCCCCTCTGAATAGGACACCATGGGGCAGCACAATGGCCATGGTTCCGCCTTTACGCAAATGGTAAAGGCCGTGCAAGAGAAAAGCAAAGTCCCCCTTTGAATTAGGCGGCAGGACACCGGCTATTTCAAATCTCGGATCGCTGACTTTTAACTCTGTTCTGTTCCAGTTTTTGAGAGAATAGGGAGGGTTCATTACCACCGCATCAAATTGCACTCCCTCATTGGGTCTTTCGGGGTCTTCCGGCCAGTCATAGGATAGGGTATCTGCATTTCTTACGGTTATTTTTTCCGGTCGTATGCCGTGCAACAGCAAATTCATGCGGGCAAGGTTATATGTGGCGGTGTTTTTCTCTTGTCCGTAGTAGTGCAAATCCTTCTGGGCATCGGTATCTAAATGTTTACCCACCGTCAACAGCAGCGAACCGGAACCAACTGTTGCGTCATATATCTGGGCAATCTCCGTAGATTTAGATACTATCTGGGCCATTACTTCGCTGACTTGGTGGGGGGTGTAGAACTCCCCGGCCTTTTTACCGGATTCCATGGCAAATTGGCCGATCAGATATTCATAGGCATCTCCTAAAATATCGCTCTTTTGAAGGGCCACCATGTTTAGATCCGCAAATAACATGATAAGGGCCTGTATATTTTTACTGCGTGCATTTAAGTTGCTCCCCAATGCTGTATCTGTCATATCAATTGTGGAGGTTGAGAAAAGCCCTTTAAATTTGTTTTCACCGGATTCCACGTAGATGGAACGTTCGAATTCGTGAAGGCTGTCGGTTACTTTCTGAAGCTCAAATTCCCCTGAGTTAATGTCCTCCACCCATACCTGGTATAGGTATTGAGGTTTTATGTAATAGCCTAAAACCCTTTGAATGGTGGTGTCCAGCATATCCCCGTAGTCTTCCCGGGCCTTTGTATATGCCTGAACTAAATCCTTTTCACTTATCTCACCTATACGATCCGAGTTTTTGTAGGTTTCAAGGGTCTTGTCGCTTAAAAATTTATAGAACATGAGGCCCAGCATATAATCCTTGTACCTGCTGGCATCCATTGAGCCCCTAAGCTCAT
>JAAYRB010000157.1 GCA_012519005.1 Clostridia bacterium | reverse complement strand
CCTTTAAATCTGCGGAAAAAGCGGCGGATCTCATTGACCTGGAGAAGCATAAGGGGGAGCATCCCCGCATGGGAGCCACCGATGTGATACCCTTTATTCCCATTTCCGGTGTGGATATGAAGGATTGCGTGAAGCTAGCCCAGGAACTGGGACGGAGATTGGGCGAGGAATTGGGTATACCCGTCTATCTATATGAAGAAGCTGCCACCAGGCCGGAAAGAAAAAACCTTGCAGATGTGAGAAGGGGCCAATATGAAGAATTAAAAACAGCCATCAAGGATCCGGAGAGGAAACCGGATTTCGGGCCGATGAAAATGCCCAGAGCAGGAGCCACGGCGGTGGGTGCCAGGCCGCCCCTCATAGCCTACAATATAAATCTTGACACCGGGGATATAAAAATCGCCAACAAGATTGCCCGGCTTATCCGGGGCAGCGGCGGCGGCTTCAAAAGTGTCAAGGCCCTGGGCGTAATGATCGAAGGACGGAATCTGGCCCAGGTGACCATCAATATGTGCAATTACAAGGAAGCACCCCTACATAGGGTATTTGAATTGGTAAAGATCGAAGCGGCAAGGTATGGAGTAAATGTGGTGGGGAGCGAGATTGTGGGATTGGTGCCCATGGATGCTCTGCTGGATACTGCGGACTTTTACCTACGGCTGGAAGGCTTCAAAAAGGAACAGGTCTTGGAATCGAGAATTTGACACAGGATGATGATGAAGTGGGAGGAAAATATATGCTCATTGATCTAGAATGTAATGAATACATCGAAAAGCTGGCTTCCGGCACCCCCACACCGGGGGGAGGGAGTGCTTCGGCCCTGGTGGGGGCATTGGCATCGGCCTTGGTGAATATGGTGGCCAATCTCACCGTGGGCAAGGAAGAATTCCAAGAGGATGAAGAAGAAATAAGAGAAGCATTGAAGAGTGCTAAAAAGCTGCACCTCAGCTTACAGGAATATGTGGACGGGGATGCAGAGGCTTTCAATAAAGTGATGGATTCCTTCAGACTGCCCAAGGATACGGAAAAGGAAAAAAAGCTCCGCTCCGAGACCATTCAAAACGCCATGGTGGGTGCCGCTGACCTTCCCTTACAGGTGGCAGGCTGCTGCCTAGATGTGCTAAAGTTAGCGGAAGTGGTGGTGGAAAAGGGCAACCCCAACGCCCTGAGCGACGGGGGTGTGGCGGCTTTGTTGGCCTTCGCTGCCCTAAGGGGTGCCCTATATAATGTGGACATCAATCTTGGATCCATAAAGGATGAAGAACTAGTGGCCAAGCTCAGGGAAAAGGGAGAGGAAGTCCTGGATGAGGCTGCCTCCCTTCATGATAGGGTAACAAAAACTGTGGAGGACAGGCTGGCTTAATTTTGTACTTACATGATAGAAAAATAACGCCATGGGTTTTTCCCACGGCGTTATTTTGATTCTTTCTTATATTGGATTATTGATTTGTTTTTGTTCTGTATCTTCTTCTGATGAATAGTCCCATTGATATTAAGGCAAATCCTATTAGGTAGTATCCCAGGCGGCCGTTTTCTCCCAACTTGGGCAGCTTATCTTTTTCAATTTCTGTTTCTATTTCCGTACCTGGGACATCGATATCCCCAAGGGGTATATCATCCACATCTATTTCTATGAACACTTCTTTTTTATTACCATCTTTGTCCGTTGTGATAATACTAAATCTATCTTTTCCTGTGAAGCCTTCCCTAGGTGTATATGTTCATTTGCCGTTCTCGTCAACGGTTACTGTGCCGTCCTTTGGTTCTTCACCAATCTCTGGGTCACCGTCTTCGGGAACATCCACTTCACCTTCCTTGGGGGTATCCTTGGGGGTTTCCTCTTTTATGGGATCCTCGGGATCTTCCCCTGTGGGTTCTTCCGGCTCCTCAGGATCTACGGGTATTTCTGGTTCTTCTGGTTCTTCGGGATCCTTGGGTTCCTCAGGATCTTTAGGATCTGTTGGTTTCTCTGGTTCCTCAGGCTCTTCCGGTGGGGTGTACCCGCCTCCGCCGGATGGCCGTTTCCTGTTTGTCATTTCCAATTGGATAGCTGCATCTTGCTTTAAGGAGATTTCAAAGTTGAGCGGTGTTCTGTCAAGTCTATAACCCGATGGTGCTTTAGTTTCAATAAACTGATAGTCACCCACCGGTAGGTCTGTTAATTTGATCACACCATCATCATCCGTTTCAAGGGCTTCATAATCAGTTACAACTTGATAATTGGGGTTGTCTGAACTCCCTTTATTTTTCTGTAGTTCAAATATTGCCCCTTTTAGTGTTTGGGTTTTGTTTGCATTGTATTTGGTCAGTTGAACGGAGCGATCTACCTTTTGGTTCTCTATAGTTTTAGTAAGTACATGATTATTTTCTTCCGCATCAAGTTCTATTTCTATTGGTTGTGCATTTGGTAGATAATCCTCTAGGGTTTTCGTTTCGGTTAAAGTGTAGGTGTCGTAGGGTAAATTTTCAAAAGCTATTTTGCCGTTTGCATCAGTTGTTCCGGTTCCTGCTTCGTCCCCTAAGCTGTTTTTCAGTGTGAATTCGACCCCTTGAAGTAGCCTGTCATTGTCGTCTGCGTCTACTTTTTCGATGATTATTTTGCCTTCTCCCCGGGTGTTTGTAATATTTACTTCTGTAATATCTGTTTGATTTTCTTCGATTGTAAACTCATAGTTGCTTTCTTCATCCAGTAGGTAGTAATCCGGTCTGGTCTCAACCAGCTT